>NZ_JBSGBY010000020.1:0-34030 GCF_053601505.1 Nocardia sp. NPDC004722 | reverse complement strand
GCTGTCCACTCCGGCCGGGGTCACGCCACCCGATGCCACCGCGTCCGCCGCGAATGCCGCCGATGTCACCGACGTGCTGCCCGCCCTGCACGCCGCCGATCTCGCCCAGGCGTATTCGGAGGCGGTCCAGGCCGTCCCCGCGGCCACCGCCGTCGAGCCGGCGGTCTCCCGCAGCCTGCCCCAGGTGATCGTGGGCCGCGCGCCGCGCGCCAATCGCGGCCCGTACATCATCGCCGCGGTGGCCGCCGCGATCGGTTTGCTCCTGGGTGGCGTGGGAGTCGCGACGGTTTTGCGCAATGACAGCAATTCGACGCCCGGCCCACCGCGCGGCGAGGTGCGGTCGGACCCCGCGGGTTCCGCGGGCGCGGCCCCGCCGCTGCTGCCGCCCACCGGTTCCGACAAGCCGACCGCCGCCGCGCCGGCGCCCTCCGATATCGCGGACGTGCCGGCCACCGTCGATGCGCCGACCACCACGCCGCCGCCTCCACCCCCGACGACCGAGGCGCCAACGACCACGCCGAGCCCGTCGCGCACCACGCCGCCGACCACGACACGCCCGTATCCGCCGATCTATCAGATCCCGCCGGTGCCGACCTTCGATCCGGGCGGCATCCCGAACCCGTGGGGTTTGACTCCGTACTGATTTCGTAGAGACCTTCGGTGCTTTGTGCCCTAAAGTGGTGCGCTGACCGACCTTCCGGAAGGTAACCGGATCATGGTCTCGGAATGCCGGTCAGCTGGTGCACTACGAAGGGACTCCATGCGCAAGTTCATGGCGCGCCGCGCCACGGTTCGAGCTGCCACCGTTGCCATTGCCTCGACCGTTCTCTTGGGTCCCTTGCTCAGCACCGCCTCCGCCGACCCAGCGTCGGTGGATCAGCTTGCCGCCGACAAACTTCCGGCCGAGCTGGTCACCGCCATTCAGCGCGATCTGAAGATGTCGCCCGCCGAATATCTGGATCGGGCCGAGAAGTCGCAGCAATTGCGGGGGTACGCAACGGAATTCCGGGCCCAGCGGCCCGACGATTTCGCGGGCGCGTGGATGGGCACCGACGGCAAGCCCGTCATGGCCGTCACCTCGCTCGACGCCGCCAAGATCGCCGCGGCGGACGGCTACCAGACCCGGTTGGCCCCGATCAGCGCTGACGGCCTGGAGAAGTCGGCCGATCAGCTCAACATGTGGATCACCAGCCTGCCGCGTGATCTCTCGGGCGCGATCAATTCGGTCGCCATCGACTTCCTCAACAGCCAGCTGGTGCTGAGTGTCGCGAATACGCCTGCCGGGCATTTGCTGAATCTGCCCACGCTGATCGCCAATATCAAGGTGATGCTGTCCCCCGATTCGGGCGGCCCGGTGGAACGTCGCCCGATGGGTGGCGACACCTACATCACGGCGCCGACCTCGCTCAGCGATTCGTCGCTGCACAGCGTGGATGTGTGCTCGTTCGGTTTCAACAGTGTGGATTCCGCCGGAAATGCCCTGAACATCAGTGCCGGGCACTGCAATCCGAATGTGGAGCAGGGCACCAGCGCGGATGTCTATCTTCCGAATGTGCGGAATCTGGCGGCCAGCCCGAAGGTCGGCAGCTTCGTCTCCTCGAACCTCGGCGGTCGCAGCGGGCTGGATTATTCGGTCATCAAGCTCAATGACGACGCGGTGCGGGCGGGCATGGATCAGCCGTCGGTGCGCGGCGCGAACGGCACCACGCTGACGATCACCGGTGTGGCCGACCCGATCACCGGCGCGCCGGTCTGCAAGTCGGGCCAATCCTCCACGTTCACTTGTGGTTTCGTGGTGGCCGACCGGGTCGAGACCCAGTTGTTCACCGCGGAGGGCCAGTCCAAGACGGTGCGCGGCTTCGCCTCCAGCGCCTGCACCCTGGGCGGTGACAGCGGCGGCGCGATCGTGACCGGCACGCTGGCGCTGGGCATCACCAGTGGTTCGAACGCGGCCGACGCGCCGAACTGCAACGAGGCCAATACGCAACTGGCGCAGTACGGTGGAACCGCGTCGCTGGGCATCCCGGTGCGCGCGATTCTCACCGAAATCGACGCCAATTCCGGCGGCGGTATCGGCAGTGGAATTCAGGTGCGGACCCAGTCCGGCGCCTGAGCGCGACAGCGATAACAGCGTGTCCGGATGTCACCGGAGAAAATCGGACATCCTTCTCATTGTGCTGTAATCCGGCACGCTGGCTGTTTGCCCCCCGAATACCGAAACGTCACCTCGCAATAAGTAGGCATAACGGGCCCGACACCATATAGTCGGGGCCATGCTCCTGCCACGTATGCGCTTCTCCATGCCATCTGCGGGCCGTCGACGCCCACAGACCCTTGTCCGCACAGCGGCGATCGCGGCCACCACGCTGCTCGTCGCCGGACCGTTGGCTGCGAGCGCACAGGCGGACCCCGCGCCCACCCCCGCGACCCCCGACCTGCCGGCCGCGCTGGTGGACGCCATCACCCGCGACCTCAAGATCTCCCCGCAGGACTACCTGCAGCGCGCCGATGTCGCGCAGAAGGTGGCCACCTTCGCCACCACCGCGCAGCGGCAGTTCCCGAACGTCTTCGGCGGCGCCTGGCTGGACGAGAACGGCAAGCCCGTCGTCGCGCTGGCCCCCGGTGACGGACTCGACCAGGCGCGCAAGGCCGTTCAGGACGCCGGCTTCACCGCCAAGGACGTCAGCAAGAGCGAGACCACGCTGCGCGGCGAGAAGAACGCCTTCCAGCAGTGGCTCAAGGATCAGCCCGAGTCCGTGTCGAAGGCCATCCGGGGCGTGGCCATCGACACCCTGAACAACAGCATCGCGGTGCGCGCCGACAAGCCCGGCCTGCCGCTGCCCGGCTTCGTGGACCCGGCCCGCGTCATCGTCATGACCGCGCCGCCGGTCGGCGGCGAGGGCCAGGACGTGCCGCAGGCCGCCGATATCGCCGGCGCCGGGCCGCGGGCCATGGCCGCCGGTGACGCCTACGCCTCGGTGGCGGGTCGCATGTCGCTGCGCTGCTCGCTGGGCTTCAACGGCACCGACGCCGGCGGCAACGTCGTGAACATCACCGCGGGCCACTGCAACCCGAACATCCCGGCCACCGGCGGCGCCAACTCGCCCGCCGTGTACGCGATGGCCGGCGAGAGCCGCGGGCCGCAGATCGGCGTGTTCCAGAAGTCGGTGCTGGGCAACGAGGACTACTCGATCATCAGCGTCAACGGTGACTACCAGGGCGCGCTCAACAACCCGCTGGTGAGCGTCCCGGGCAATGCCCCGATCTCGGTCACCGGCGTGGCCGTGCCGGTGGTCGGCGCGCCGGTCTGCAAGTCGGGTGCGCGCACCGGCTTCAGCTGTGGCGTGGTGAACGCCGTCGATCAGACCGTCCAGGTCGGCGACCGCATGCTCACCCAGTCGTTCTCGGCGAATATCTGCGCCCTGCCCGGTGATTCGGGCGGCCCGCTGGTGACCGGTACCCTGGCCCTGGGCATCTCCAGCGCCTCCTCGGTCGCCGACTATCCGATCTGCGAGATCCCGAACCTGATCGGTCTCATCACCGGCAACACCCCGCAGCTGTTCGCGCAGCCGGTGAGCACGGTGCTCTCCGACAATCCGGGTCTGCGGGTCGCCACCACGTAGTCGCCCGTTCTCAGCACCTTCGAAAAGGCCGGTAGCTCAACAGCTACCGGCCTTTTCGGCGTCCGGGCACCCTCCTACCCCGCAAGGGCAGTGATGGGGCAGCAGGGAGCCATGGGACGGGTGTGGTTCGGGCGTGGGCCGGACGGCACCGGCTCGGGCATGCTGGGGGCATGTGTTTGGTGTTGCTGGGCTGGCGCGCGGTGCCGGGGTACCGGTTGATCGTCGCCGCCAATCGGGACGAGTTCTTCACCCGCCCAACGCAATCGCTGCGACGCTGGGACGAGGTGCCCGGACTGCTGGCGGGCCGCGATCTGGGCGCGGCCGGACCGGTGCCCGGCACCTGGCTGGGCCTGCTGCCCGACCGGCATCGGTTCGCGACCGTCACCAATGTGCGCGGGGCGGGTGAGTTCCGCACCGACGCCCGCTCGCGCGGCGCGCTGCTGATGGATTTCCTGCGCGGCGACGCGGTTCCGGAGAAGTTCGTGCGCGGCGTGGCCGCGGCGGCCGACGACTACAACGGCTACAACCTGGTGACCTCGGACCTGGACACGCTGTGGTGGCACAGCAATCGAGGCGAGCGAACTCCCCGCGAACTTCCGCCCGGCTTCCACGGCCTGTCCAACAGCGCCCTCGCCGGTTCGCTCGAACCGGACGGCGGCGTCACCACCGGCACCCCGGAACCGGCCTGGCCCAAGGTCCGAGAGGGCGTGCGCGCCCTGCACGCGGTCGCCACGGCCGATCCCGAAAACATCGCGGGCTACCTGGCCGTACTCGCCGATCGCACGCGTGCCGCGGACGCCGAGCTCCCCGACACCGGCCTGGGCCGGGCGGGTGAACGGGCCGCCTCCTCGCGCTTCGTCTTCCACCCCGTGCACGGAACCCGCTGCAGCACGGTGCTACTGGTCCGCGAGGACGGTAGCTACACGATGACCGAACGGACCTTCGGGCGCTTCGCGCGTCGTCAAGGCACGGTCTCGTTCGAGGGCACCCTCGAATTGCCCTGAGGCCCAGGGCCGCCCGCACAGCCGAACGGCCCGTCTCCACGCGGGAAGACGGGCCGTTCGAACTACCGGGACCAGGTGTCCCGGCTACAGGGGACTACGCGCCCCAGGCGCTACAGCCGGCGCCGCCGCTGGACGCGGTGCAGAGTGCCCGGAGCAGGCTGAAGAGCAGCTTCTGAAGATCCATGAGATTCCTCGAGTTTTGATGGAGTGCGGGGCTAGTTGGCCCACTTGGTCGTGCCGGCCGCAGCCTGCAGGGTGTTCATCAGATCGATTCCCGCGGCAAGCAGGGTCGGGCCACCAGCGGCGATGGTGCCGAGGATGCCGCCGACACCGGCGCCGGCGACGAGGCCCGGCACGCAACCGACGGGAATGGTGGCCACGCAGCCGATCAGCGCGCCGAGGGCGGTGCCCACGAAGCTGCCGATACCGATGGCAAGGCTGAACTTGGTGGAGAAGTCGCCCATCGCCTTCTGGTTCTCGGCGTCCGAGGCGATGTCCTTCAGCTGAGGCTGACCCGCGATCGGCTGGGCCACGGCCGCAACCGGCTGGGTGTCGGGCTGGAAGTCCGCGGGCTTCTGCGGAACGACCTCGAGGACCTTGTTGTCGTCCTTGAGATCAGCCTTCACGGGAATATCAGTGCCCGAGATTTTGAAAGCCAGGGGGAAGGTCATCGTGGTCGCGCCCTGCGCGTCTTTGACATTCACCAAGGTCTGCTTGGGGTCCTCGGGCGTGGCGCCATCCTGCTGAGCCAGCTCGAAAGTGCCGTTCTTCAGCGTGGAAACGACGGCTTTGACACCATCCTGATCGACCAGTTTGGTCGAGTAGGAGATATCGGCCACCTTGGTGGGCTCGTCGGCATGGGCAGTAGACATCCCCACGGTCATTGCGCCGATGACCAGGGCAGCCGCCGCAGTGGTACTGCGAAGCTTCATTCGGTTGGTTTCCAATCCGTCATCAGGTAATCCGCTGCGCGCTCTCCGCCACGCGAGGCCCGGCTTCCCTCGGGCCATGCCTTCGCGCTAGGACGAGTCCTCCCCGAGCATGTGAAGATGCGCACAGCTGTCGGACAGCGTGAGCCTAGTCGATCAACTTACGATTTGCGAGATTCGTTTCTTTCTGCAGGACAGCGGCTTTCAAAGTAAGCCTGCCCTTGGTAACAGCAGCGTTTTGCCGGGATTTACGGTGTGGGAAACACTGGACGCTTAAGTTACCGGCGGGTAACTTACTGTCCATTAGGATACGAGCAACCCGAGGCGGGACCAGGCCGCCTCGTCACACGTTCGTAGAACCGTAAGAGAGGTCGCGACATGAATGCCCTGACAGTGACGCTGGGCACGATTGGGGCGGTGTTCACAGTCTTCTGTTGGGCATCGTTCATCGGAGGCGTGCGGAACATCGCCCGCACCGTCATGGTCGGGCAATCCGCGCCCGATCGCTGGCGGCCGTTCTTCCCCCGCTTCAAGACCATGTTCGTGGAGTTCCTAGCCCACACGCGGATGAACAAATTCCGCACGGTCGGCTGGGCGCACTGGCTGGTCATGATCGGCTTCCTCGCCGGGTTCATCCTCTGGTTCGAGGCTTACGGTCAGATCTTCGACCCCGAATTCCACTGGCCCATCATCGGTTCCTGGGGCATCTACCACCTGGTCGACGAACTCCTCGGCATCGGAACGGTGGTCGGCATCCTGGTGCTGATCGTGATCCGGCAGCTGAACCACCCGCGGGTGCCCGAGCGGCTGTCGCGTTTCAGCGGCTCGAAGTTCGCGCCCGCGTACGTGATCGAGTCCATCGTCCTGGTCGAGGGCCTGGGCATGATCTTCGTGAAGGCCGGCAAGATCGCCACCTATCACGAATCCCACACCTGGAGTGACTTCTTCACCGAGCAGGTGGCCAAGCTGCTGCCCGAGTCGATCGCCATGGTGTCGATCTTCGCGTTCATCAAGCTCTGCTCCGGCGCGCTGTTCCTGCTGCTGGTCGGTCGCAACACCACCTGGGGTGTGGCCTGGCACCGCTTCGCGGCGTTCCCCAATATCTACTTCAAGCGTGAGGACGACGGTTCGGTCGCCCTGGGCGCGCTGAAGCCGATGATGTCGAACGGCAAGGCCATCGACATGGAGACCGCGGATCCGGACAACGACACCTTCGGCGTCGGCAAGTTCGAGGACTTCTCCTGGAAGGACATCCTCGACGTCACCACCTGCACCGAATGCGGCCGCTGCCAGTCGCAGTGCCCGGCCTGGAACACGGGCAAGCCGCTGTCGCCCAAGCTGCTGATCATGTCGCTGCGCGACCACGGCTACGCCAAGGCCCCGTACCTGCTGGCCGGTGGCCGCAAGGATATGGGCGGCGACGAGATCGGCCTGGTCGACAAGGACGGCAAGCCGAACGAGCGTGCGCTGGCGAACATTTCGGAGGCCGCGCGCGCCGAGGCCGAGCGTCCGCTGGTGGGTGGCGAGGATGTCAACGGCATCATCGATCCCGAAGTTCTGTGGTCGTGCACGACGTGTGGTGCGTGTGTGGAGCAGTGCCCGGTCGATATCGAGCATGTCGATCACATCATCGATATGCGCCGCTACCAGGTGCTCATCGAGTCGGAGTTCCCTTCCGAGCTCGCTGGTCTGTTCAAGAACCTGGAGAACAAGGGCAACCCGTGGGGTCAGAACTCCAAGGACCGCCTCAACTGGATCTCCGAGGTCGACTTCGAGGTCCCCGTCTACGGCCGCGACGCCGACAGCTTCGACGGCTACGAGTACCTGTTCTGGGTCGGCTGCGCGGGCGCGTATGAAGACCGTGCCAAGAAGACCACCAAGGCCGTCGCCGAACTCCTCGCCACCGCGGGGGTGAAGTTCATGGTGCTGGGTCAGGAAGAGACCTGCACCGGTGACTCCGCGCGTCGTGCGGGCAACGAGTTCTTGTTCCAGCAGTTGGCGATGCAGAACATCGAGTTGTTGAACTCGGTGTTCGAGGGTGTCGAGCAGGCCAAGAAGAAGATCGTCGTCACCTGCGCGCACTGCTTCAACGCGTTGAACAACGAGTACCCGCAGGTCGGTGGCAGCTACGAGGTCGTACACCACACGCAGTTGCTGAATCGTCTGGTGCGGGCCAAGTCGTTGGTGCCGGTGTCGCCGGTCGCGCAGAACGTCACCTATCACGATCCGTGCTATCTGGGTCGGCACAACAAGATCTACAACGCGCCGCGTGAGTTGATGGAAGCCTCCGGTTCGACGCTGGTGGAGATGCCGCGTCATGGTGAACGGTCGATGTGCTGTGGCGCGGGTGGTGCGCGCATGTGGATGGAAGAGCAGCTCGGCAAGCGCATCAACGTCGACCGCGTCGACGAAGCCCTCGACACTCTCAAGGGTGGTAACGAGCCGTCGATGATCGCGACGGGTTGCCCGTTCTGCCGTGTGATGCTCACCGATGGTGTGACCGCGCGTAAGGATGGTGGCGAGGTCGGTCAGGGTGTCGAGGTCGTCGATGTCGCCCAGCTGATGCTGCAGTCGATCGACCGGGTGGATGCCGCCACTTTGACGGAGAACCTGAAGGTCGTTCAGACCCCGAAGGTCGAAGAGCCGGAACCGGTTTCCGAACCCGAGCCCGTCCAGGCCGAAGCCGCTGTGGCCGAGGCCGCGGTGGAAGCACCGAAGGCGGCTCCGGCCGGTGGCGGTCTGGGTATGAAGGGTGGCTTGAAGCCCCCCGGCGGTAAGGGTCTGGCCATGAAGGGCGGGCTGAAGGCTCCGGGCGCGAAGGCCGAGGCCGCTCCGGCAGCCGAGGCCGCTCCGGCCGAGGCCACCGAGGCTGCCGCTCCGGCTCCGGCCAAGGGCCTGGGCATGAAGGGTGGCGCGAAGGCACCGGGCGGCAAGGGTCTCCAGATGAAGGGCGGCCTCAAGGCCCCCGGCGCGAAGGCGGCCGAATCCGCTTCCGCCGCTGCGGCTCCCGCCGAAGCCGCTGCTCCCGCCGAGGCTGCCGCGACCGAGGCTGCCACTCCGGCAGCCAAGCCGGGCGGCCTGGCCATGAAGGGCGGCCTCAAGGCCCCCGGCGGCAAGGGCCTCCAGATGAAGGGCGCCGCCAAGGCTCCGGGCGCCAAGCCCGCCGCCGAGGCACCGGCGGACACCGCTCCGGTCGCGGAAACTGCTGCTCCCGCCGCCGAGGCTGCTCCGGCCGCCACCGAAACGGCTTCGGCCGCTTCGGCTCCGGCTGCCGCCGAGGCCAAGCCGTCCATCGCCCCCAAGGGTCTGGCCATGAAGTCGGGCCTCAAGCGCCCCGGCCCGAAGGCTCCGGGTGCCGCCGCACCCGCCGCCCCGGCCCCGGAAGCGCCTGCGACCGAGTCTGATTCGACCCCGGCCCCCGCCGCCGCGGCTCCGGCCGCCGAGCCCGCCGCCCCGGCCGAACCGGCCGCCGCGGAGAGCAACGGCACCACGCAAGCCAACGGTACGTCCGAGGGCAACGGCGCTGCCAAGCCCCCGGCCGCCAAGCCGGGCGGCCTCGGCTTCAAGTCGGGCATGAAGGCTCCGGGCAAGAAGAACTAGGACCGCGGCCCGAATTACCGGGCAGCCGAACCTGATACGCGGGCGGCGCTACCACCTCGGTAGCGCCGCCCGCGTCGTTTCCGCCACTGCGCGCAGCCGCTCACCTTGCTCCCGGCGCACCCCCGACCCCGTCATTCCGGCGTGCTTTTGGCCGGAATCCACACCGGCCGCGTTGGATCCCGGCCAAGAACACGCCGGGATGACGAGGGGTACGGCGGCCCGGGGAGGTCGTGCCGCCGGTGCTGAGCGCCAACGTTTGCGGGGTTCGTTCACGGGGCATTAATGCGTCAATGGCTAATCTCAGGCAACATGTCGGGCGGGAGTTCGCCATACTGCAAGGTATGACGGATGCGCGGGCGGTTCGGGTCGAGATCGGGGTGGAGTCTCTGGGTGGGGTCCGGATTGCCGAACAGGCGGGGGCCGCACGGGTGGAGTTGTGTTCGGGGTTGACGGTCGGGGGACTCACGCCCGGGCCCGCCTTGATCGAGGCGGCGGTGGAGGCGGCCGGGCATACGCAGGTGCATGTGCTGATCCGCCCGCGCCCCGGCGACTTCCGCTATTCGGCCGATGAGGTGGCCTTGATGCGCCGCGATGTCGAGCGGGTGCGGGCGGCGGGCGCGCACGGGGTGGTGATCGGCGTGCTCGACGAGGACGGTCATATCGATCCGGCCGCCAATACCGAGTTGCTGGCCGCCGCGGAGGACATGGAGGTCACCTTCCATCGCGCCTTCGACGTGTGCGCGGACCCGGCCATCGGTTTCGAGCAGTTGGTGGAGCTCGGTTTCACCCGGCTGCTCACCTCGGGCCGCCAGATGTCGGTGCTGGACGGGGCGTCGCTGATCGCGCGACTGGTGAATCTGGCCGACGGCCGCATCGACGTGATGGCCTGCGGCAGCCTACGCGCCGACAATGCCCGCCGGGTGATCGAACTGACCGGGACCCGGGATCTGCATGCGGCGGTGCGCATTCCGGTCCCGGGCCGGGCGCAGCCCGATTCCGAGGTGTCCTTCGCCGAATTCGGCGTGCCCGGCGGTTTCGACCATTTCGTCACCGACGCCGACGGCGTCTCGGCCCTGTGCGAGGCGGTGCGCGTCTCCCGCTGAGCTTGTCACCGGTGGGCCAGCGATCGGCGTGTCGCTGTCGTGTCGGAGCCAAAATTTGCTGTGCTGCCCACGATGTTTGCTGTGGCACAGGACAATTCGGTCAGCGCTGATAGGACGCTTGACCAAAGCGTTGCCGGGTCATATCTTTTTGAGCACGCTATTGCTACAAAGTGGTCTGGATCACATCTCAGATCCGTCACGGGGAAGCACGCCGGCCTCCGCTACCCCACTCTCACAAGGGGTTTCACGTGATTGGTAGAAGACTGTCCATGCTCGGGGCCGCCAGCATCGCACCGCTCGTCGTCGCGATACTGCCCGCCGCCATCGCCCACGCCCACGGCTATGTGTCGGCGCCGCTGAGCCGCCAGGCCCAGTGCGCCAAAGGGCTCCTATCCTGCGGCGACATCACCTACGAGCCGCAGAGCGTGGAAGCGCCCAAAGGCTCGAACAAATGCAGCGGCGGCAACACCCGCTTCCCGGAACTGGATGACGACAGCAAGCCCTGGCAGGTCCAATCCGTCGGCAGCACAGTCACTTTCACCTGGACGTTCACCGCGCTGCACCGCACCCTGAACTGGGAGTATTACATCGGCGGCACCCGAGTCGCGGTATTCGACGGCGGCAATAATCCGCCACCGGCCGACAGCGTCAGCCACACCGTGGATCTCGGTGCCTACACCGGTCGCCAGAAACTGCTGGCGGTCTGGAACATCGGCGACACCGCGAATGCCTTCTACTCCTGCATCGACGTGCAGATCGGCGGCGGTGGCGGAACACCCACCACCACAACGCCTCCGGTGAGAACGACCACCCCGGCTCCGACCACGACACCACCCGCCACGACGACGCCACCCACGACAACAACGCCGCCTATGACACCGACGCCGCCGACCACCACTCGCAGTCCGCAGCCCACCACCACCGCCGCCACTCCCGCCGCTGCCTGGAAAGTCGGCGCGCACTACAACATCGGCGACCTCGTCACCTACGACGGCATGCGCTATCGCTGCCTGCAAGCCCACACGGTGTACGACCCCGGCTGGAATCCGGAAGCCGCGCCAGCCCTGTGGCAGATGGTGGACTGATCCGAAGACCCCGTCATGAGCGGGTAGTCAGCCCGAGACCGCCGAATCGGGCCGGCCTCTCGTCGAGTGCACTGCCGCAACGGATTCCCCGCGCCTATCCGCCAAGCCGTGACCGATGACCACCCCCGCACCTGACGGAGAGGGGCGTGTTCCTCCGTGGGAACACGCCCCTCACATCAGCTTTCGCTCATCGGGAATGCCGCCCGCCGCGCGGCGGCTCCGGCGGCCACCCCTCATCCGACCCGGACCACCCCTGATCCGGCGACTCCGGCCAGCCCTGATCGGGCGACTCCGGCCAGCCCTGGCCCTGCGGTTCCGGCCGACTCGACGCCTGCGGTTCCGACCCGGACCACGGTTCATCGCGATTGAACCAGGAGGATGTCGTATGCCGCTGTTCTTGCGAGGCACCCGACACGTACCAGGACCGCTCGTCCGAGGCGGGCGCCTCCGGCTCCGGACTCGGCTGCACCACACTGGTTCTCGGAATGGTCGGCGGCTCACCGCTCCCGCCGCGCGGCCCTACCGGCTGCTCGCCGGTCCACGAATCCCGCACTTGCGCACCGGGTCTCGGGGCCGCTTGCTGTTCACCGCTGTAGGGCGCGCCCGGTCCGTCGCTCCGGCGCGCGTTCGGTTGCGCCCCGGCTTGATACTCGCCGGTGCGCGGACCACCTTCCGTTCCCCGCCGGGCGACCGGCTGAGATCCGGTGCGCGACACGGCCGATTGTTCCCCGGTACGCGGCCGACGGGCGGCCGGCTGGGCGCCGGTGCGTGGCCCGTTCGCACGACGCGCCGTGGTGCGCGCCCCGGCGCCACGTGCCCGACCCGCACCCGCCGCCGCCACAGCGGGTTTCGCGCCCAGCGGCCGGGCCAGCAGGACCGCGATGGCGGTGGTCAGCGGCACCGACAGCGCCAGCGCGATGCCGCCGACCGCGGCCCGCGCGATCTCGATGCCCACGGCGTCGCTGGTGAGCACATCGGTGATCGGCCGCCCGGCGACGCTGAACAACAGCAGCAGCGGCAGCGCGCCACCGGCGTAGGCGAGCACCAGGGTGTAGACCGTGCTGGCGATGTGATCGCGCCCGACCCGCATAGCGGCCGCGAAGATACTGCGGCGGTTGGCCTTTTCGTCGATCGCCGCCAATTCGAAGGCGGCCGACGCCTGGGTGATGGTGACATCGTTGAGCACACCCAGCGAGCCGATGATGAACCCGGCGAGCAGTAGCCCGGTAATGCTCACATGCTGAATGTAGGCCGCGACATTGGTGTTCTGTTCCTCGGACAATCCGGTCAGGCGGGTCGCCTTCAGCGCCGCCCACGACAGTCCCGCCGCCAGCGCCATCGAGGTCAGCGTGCCGAGCAGCGCCGAACTGGTGCGCAGGTTCACTCCGTGCGCCAAATACAGCACGGCATAAAGGATTACCGCACCCGCGACCAGCGCCACCGGTATCGCGGGTTCACCGTTCAGCATCGCCGGAAGCAGGAAGAAGACCAGCACGCCGAACGCGATGACGAGTCCGATCAGCGCCCGCAACCCCCGCCACCGCGCCACCGCGATGATGACGACCGCGAAAAGGACCACGATGATGATGAGCGGCATCCCGCGCGCGTAGTCGTTGAACGTATACGAAGTGACGAGTGGATTGTCCGCGCTCACCGGTTTCGTCGGATCCTTCGGAACCGATTGCGGCGCAATGCGAATCTTGTCGCCCACCTGCAAATGAGCCTGATCCGGCCCCGGCGAATTCACCAGCAACGCCCACTTGCCCTGATCGGGACCGGATTCGATGGACACCACACTGCGGGTGCATTGGTGTTGCGCCGCCGGCAACAGCTCCGGTTCCTGGTCGAGCACCTGACCGGCGGTACCGCTACCGCACGGCCCGAGATCCTGCTTGATCACGGTCGCGGCCTGCGTCGCCACCGCCCCGCCGCCCGCGCCCTGCATCGGCAACGGAATATCGACATGCTGCGAACTCGGCCATAACCAGATCAATCCGGCGACCACCGCGATCCCGATCACCGCCAACAGCCCGACCACAACACGTGCGGCATTCGTCCCGATAGCAATGGGCCCGGAGTGGTCGTGATGGTGGTGATGGTGATCGCTCACGCGCAGAGCCTAAAGGAAAACAATTCCCGACATGCTGAGAGGTTGTCCGCGCCATTGCGAATCGGAAGCCGGAAACAAAAAAAGCCCCAGTCGTTTTGTCAACGGACCAGAGCTTTGCGGGAGGGGCGGCGGAGAGCAGGGGGATGTCTCCGCCGCCCGGCATCAGCGGCCCAGGGGGGGTAGGCCGGCTGACACAGGACCGGACGGCCCAGGGGGGGTAGGCGGTCCGGTCGGGCACTCTAGGTGCCGAGGACCACTGTACACAAAAGACGGTTCTTTGCGCTAGCTAAGTCTCTAAAAACTCAACTTTTTCGTACCAGCGGTTTGTTTTTGCCATGGTCTCACCTGTGCCATCCACCCGAGGTAGGAGTGTCCATGGCCGGACAAGATCGACTAACCGCAGGTCAGGGTGGGTATGCGCGAGGGCGCGTCGGTACTCCAGCGTACCCCGCGCGTACCCGGTGATCGAGAATTTCCGCCTGGAATTACTGCCGATAGCCGGCGAGGAAGTTGCCGAATCGCTCGATCGCGACCGAGAGATCCCGCGCCCACGGCAGCGTGACGATCCGCAGATGATCGTGATGCGGCCAGTTGAACCCGGTCCCCTGCACCATCAGGATCTTCTCCTGCAGCAGCAGATCCAGCACCAGCTTCGAATCGTCGTGGATCTCATGGACTTCCGGATCCAGCCGGGGGAACGCGTACAGCGCGCCCCGCGGCTTCACACACGAGACGCCCGGAATCGTATTCAGCTTCCCCCAGGCCACATCCCGCTGCTCGAGCAGTCGCCCGCCCGGCAGCACCAGATCGTCGATGCTCTGATGTCCGCCGAGCGCCACCTGAATGGCGTGCTGCGCGGGCACATTCGGGCACAACCGGGTCGAGGCCAGCAGATCGATGCCCTCGAGGAAGCCGCCCGCGTGATCCTTCGGCCCGGTGATCACCAGCCAGCCGGAGCGGTACCCGGCCACTCGGTACGCCTTGGACAGGCCGTTGAAGGTGAGGCACAGCAGGTCCGGGGCGAGCGTCGCCAGCGACACGTGCTTGGCGTCGTCGTAGAGGATCTTGTCGTAGATCTCGTCGGCCAGCAACAACAGCTGATGCTTGCGGGCCAGGTCCACCACCTGCTGCAGCACCTCGGCGGAGTACACCGCGCCGGTGGGGTTGTTGGGGTTGATCACGACAATCGCCTTGGTCTTGTCGGTGATCTTGGATTCCATGTCGGCGATGTCCGGCTGCCAGTCATTGGACTCGTCGCACAGGTAGTGCACCGGGGTGCCGCCCGCCAGCGAGGTCATGGCCGTCCACAGCGGATAGTCCGGTGCGGGAATCAGCACCTCGTCGCCATTGTCGAGCAGCGCCTGCATGACCATGGTGATCAGTTCGGAGACGCCGTTGCCCAGGTAGACGTCGTCCACATCGAATTCCGGGAAGCCCGGCACCAGCTCGTAGCGGGTGAAGATGGCCCGGCGCGCCGACAGGATGCCCTTCGATTCGCTGTAGCCCTGCGCGTACGGCAGCGCCGCGATCATGTCGCGCATGATCACGTCGGGAGCGTCGAAGCCGAACGGCGCGGGATTGCCGATGTTCAGCTTGAGGATCCGATGCCCTTCGGCCTCCAACCGCGCCGCGTGTGCGTGTACCGGCCCCCGGATCTCGTAGAGCACGTTCTGGAGTTTGGTCGACTGCTCCAGCACGCGCGGGGACTTGTGCGGTAGGTGACTAGAAGGGCTCACCCGGTCAATGGTGCCAGAGGGCTACCGGGCGGTATCCGGCGGCAACGCGCTGCGCGCGGCGGTCGAGCCGCAGAACTCCTCGATCCTTTCGTCCAGGTCCTGGGCCTCGCCGGCATCCCGGAACTCCGGGCTCGCGAGACGTTGCCGCACCGCGGAGAGCCGTTCCTCCAATTGCGCGATGCGCTTGTCCTCCTCGAGTTCCAGCACCGGATCCAAGGCGGCAGCGGCACCGTCGAGGCTGCCGTTGATCAGGTGCGCGGCCGCATTGTCCACGCGCGCCAGGGATTCCGCGCCATAGGAGCGCTTGTCGGTGGGTCCGTTCACGTACAGGTCGATCGCACGGTTGGTGGCGTCCAGCGCGGGGGCCGCCTGGCCGAGGTGGATGTAGGTCGCGCCCGCGTAGTAATGGCTCTTGGGCTGGGTGAAGCCGAAGACGCCGCCGACCTCGTCGTGCAGATTGTCGCTGGATTCGCTGTCGCGGGCGTCGTCGGCGGAGCGGATGCAGCGTTCGGTGTCGGCGGTGCTGCCCAGCCGCGACCAGATGCGGGCCTCGATATTGAGCAGCCGCACCCGCGAGGTGGCGGATTCGGCGTAGTGCTGCCCGCTCTGGGCCAGCAGCACCGCGCGGCGCGGCCGTTCGGCCCGGTACTCGATGAGCGCCTGCATGCCGCGGGTCCAGGCGCGCAGCGGATTGTGCTCGCACAGTTCGGCGTAAGCCCAAGCGGCCCTTGCCTGTTCACCGGCGGCATCGAAATAGCCGAGATCGGTGCTGGCATTCGCCAGCAGACCGGACAAAGTACCCGCCAAAAGGTACAGATGCGACGTATCCGCAGGCCGCTGATGGCCTTCCAGCAACCGGTACACCCGCCGCCGCACCCGCAACATCTCCACCATCATCGGCACCGGCGGCATGTGTACGTAATCGTTCGCGATGCGCGTGACATCCGCGTCCAGCTGCTCGAGCAGTGTCGCACCCACATTGGTGCCCTCGGCCCTGCCTGCGTGTTCGCTGGCTTCGTGGGCAGCCGCCATGATCAGATCCCTCTCCGAAATCGCCGCTAACGCATCGCCCCTCATCGCACCCGTGTCGACGAGTGCCAGCAGTTCCGCGTCGCTGGAATAACTGGCCTGCGCCGGCATGCCGCTCCATAGTTCGGAACCGCCTTGGCGCACATCGAAACCGGGAACGGCGGGGCGGTCGCTCGAAGGCTGATCGATCAAGGCCGCGAACCGTGCCCGCACAACATCGTCGGACCTGGCAAGTGAGGTATCGAGGGCGGCCTGATTGATGGGACGGGGATGCACCCGATCGCCCCCGGCCTCCCACTTCGAGACCAGTCGCTCGTGCACGCCCAGATGTGCCGCGAACTCCCGGATACTCATGCGTTTGGCATCGCGGAGGGCCCGGGCCTCTTTGCCTGACCAGTGCCGGACCACGATGCCATCCCTTCCGAACGAACTCCGATGTCCAGGGTACGAGCGGAAACTGGCCGCGACCACTTCCGAAACCCGGTTGGTACCAGGCTTTATACGTATCGGTAATAGTGGCGGCGGATTGGCAGTGGAATGCGGGTGTGCGGGCGTTTTCACAGGGGGTTCCGCGGGCGACCCTTGTGGTCGGGGGAAGGAGGCGGGGATGTGAACGCGGACAAGCTCCGAACGGTCGAAGACTGGGTCTCCTATTACCGGCACGAGTTCGGTTTGCCGGTGACCGAGCGCGGCGGATTCGTCATGCTCCCCGTCACCGCGCAGATCGGGGTGGTGCACCTACCGGTGGCGCGGGCCGAAAAGGTCCGCGGCGCACTGCAACAGCAACAACGCGAGGGTCCGATGCTGGCTCGGCAGATTCGCTGGAGCTTTCTGGCCGAACCGGATTCGCGGCCCGGCGAGCAGATCATGGAGGCCCTGAACCGGCTCGATATCGGCATTCCGGCCGTCGGCAGCGCGGTCATGCTGCCCACCGGCCTCGGCCGCTGGACGCGCGAGGGTTGTCACTGGGTGACGCCGCCCGCGCGCGACATCAAACTCCCACCCCTGTCGGCGATCATCACGACAGCTCTGGCGGTGGGAACCGGGAGCGGGGACTGAACGCAGCCGATCCCCGCGCCGGCGCTGCTCGCGCCGGAACCACCGAGTCCGCCCCTTGGTCTGGCAGTCGACGGGGCGGACTCGGCGTGTAAAGGCTTGCGGGAGCGGCCTACTGCGGCGCGGCCGGGGCCGGGAAGAGTGGGGGGATCGTGGGTACGACGACGGGTGGGAGGCCCGGGATGATCGTGATGGTGTTCGGACCGGGCGTGGTGGGGGGCGCCTCGGTGGTGGTGGTCGTGTAGGCGTGCGGTTGGGGCGCGGCCAGGGATTCGTTGGTGGCGTCGCTGGTGGTGGGGGCGACGGTGGTGGATTCGGCCGGGCGGGTGGTGGTGGCCGGGACGGAGCTGGTGACGGCGTCCTGGCGTTGCGAATCATGGCTCAGGACTTGCGATCCCCAGCCGAGGGTGATGCCGATGGCCGCGACCACGACCAGGGCACCGACCGCGACGCCCGCGAGGCTGATCTCGCGGCGGCGGCCGGACTTCTCCACCGCGGCCCGATGCCCGGACGGCCAGGACTGCGCCGGTTCCGCGGGCGCGGCGGGCGCGCTGTCGTGCACGGTGGTGGGGAACGGCGCGGGGGCCGGGCGCTGCATGACCGGGCGGGCCAGCAGGGCCGCGCCGCGGGTGACCACGGTGTCGGGTGCGACGGGCACCGTGACCGGAACCCCGAGCCAGCGCCGCAGAACCCTTGCCACCAGCGGAATCTGGGCGCAGCCACCGAGCAGGGCGACCGCCTGCACGGGCTGCTCGGAACGCAGGATGACATCGCGGGTCATGCGCGCGGAGGATTCGACGGCCAGCATGATGAGGGCCTCGAAGTTCTCCTGCGACAGCAGCACCAGCCCCTCGGTGGAGGGCAGCGCGACGGCATTGCTGCTCGAGAGTTGTTCCTTGGCCTCGCGGCAGAGCGCGTCCAGCGCGGCCAGCCCGGTGTGGTCCGGCGGATGCGCGATCCGCCCGGACGCGATCTGCTGTTCGCGGATCAGCGAATCCAGGTAGTCGCCGCTGATATCGCTGGTGCGTTCGGTAAAGCAGACCTGCCGGGTGGCGGTGTCCACCACCGTCACGGACAAACCGGACGCGCCCAGGTCGTAGAGCGCGACCGTGCCGAAACCTTGCAGTTCACCGGAGTATTCGAGGAATTCCAGCGCCGCCACCACATCCGGCACCAGTTCGTAATTGGTGAACTGCCGCCGGGCCAGTTCGGCCCGGATGGCGCGCGCGTGATTCTCGTCGCGGTAGGTGATGGCGGTGGCGCTGATGCGGGAATCCGCCGCGAGCACCGCGCCGATGACATCGGCGGCCAGCTCGTCGACCCGGCGCTCCCCGACCGGCACCGCCTGCACATCGAAGGCGGGGGCCTCGGCGGAATCACCGGCGATCGGGCGTGCGACGCGAACCGCGCCCGCCCCCACCGATACTCCCAGAACCGAACTCATCCGCTGCCGCCCTTGATTTCCATACACCTGTCGCCGTCACCTTACGACGTACCGCGCCATCCGTACACCCGGTGTGCTCGGCCAGTGGTCGGCGTAATCGCGCCACGACTGACGGTCAACCGTCCAGGCAGCGACCGATTTACG
Organism: Nocardia sp. NPDC004722; assembly: GCF_053601505.1. Lineage (NCBI taxonomy): Bacteria > Bacillati > Actinomycetota > Actinomycetes > Mycobacteriales > Nocardiaceae > Nocardia > Nocardia sp. NPDC004722. Next base: position 15,167 of record NZ_JBSGBY010000020.1, on the reverse strand, counting down.
CCGAATACCCGGTAGAAACCGCTAGCCCGGAAGACAACTCGGCATCGGCCGAGCGGCGGCTCATCGGGAGACGGGAAAATTCAGGTAGGCGCGCGACGGCGTGGGCCCACGCTGACCCTGATATTTCGAGCCCACGGCAGCGCTACCGTAGGGATGCTCGGCCGGACTGGAAAGCCGGATCAGGCACAGCTGGCCGATCTTCATGCCCGGCCACAGCGTGATCGGCAGGTTCGCCACATTCGACAGCTCCAGCGTGATGTGCCCGCTGAATCCGGGGTCGATGAAACCCGCGGTGGAATGCGTCAACAGCCCCAGCCGCCCGAGGCTGGATTTGCCTTCCAGCCGCCCGGCCAGATCGTCGGGGAGCGAGCACACCTCGAGGGTGGAGCCGAGCACGAATTCGCCCGGGTGCAGCACGAACGGCTCGCCCTCGCCCGGTTCGACCAGGGTGGTCAGCTCGTCCTGCCGCTGCGCCGGATCGATATGCGTGTAGCGGGTGTTGTTGAACACCCGGAACATGCTGTCCAGCCGCACATCGATACTCGACGGCTGCACCAGCTTCTCGTCGAACGGCTCGACTCCGAGACGTCCGTTGGCGATTTCCTTGCGGATGTCGCGATCTGAAAGCAGCACGCCGAAAAGACTATGTCAATGCCCGGTTGCCTTATCGACTGGCCCGGCCTCGGTGACCTGTTTGGGTTTGCGCAGCCCCCAGCCGGCATGGGCCTCGGCGCGCATGCGCGGCACCATGTGCGGATAGTGCAGTTCGAAGGCCGGGCGTTCGGAGCGGATGCGCGGGAGTTCGTAGAAGTTGTGCCGCGGCGGCGGGCAGGTGGTCGCCCATTCCAGCGAATTGCCGTAGCCCCAGGGATCGTCCACGGTCACCACTTCGCCGTAGCGATAACTCTTGAAGACATTCCAGACGAACGTGATCATCGAGAACCCGAGGATGAACGAGCCGATGGTGGAAATGGTGTTGAGCGTGGTGAATCCGTCGCTGGGCAGGTAATCCGCGTAGCGCCGCGGCATGCCCTGGTTACCCAGCCAGTGCTGCACCAGGAAGGTGGTGTGGAAACCCAGGAACGTGGTCCAGAATTGCAGCTTCCCGAGCCGTTCGTCGAGCAGCCGCCCGGTCATCTTGGGGAACCAGAAATAGATGCCCGCGAAGGTGGCGAACACGATGGTGCCGAACAGCACGTAATGGAAGTGTGCCACAACGAAATACGAGTCGGACACATGGAAGTCCAGCGGCGGCGAAGCCAGGATGACGCCCGACAGCCCGCCGAACAGGAATGTCACCAGGAAGCCGACCGACCAGAGCATGGGTGTCTCGAAGGTGAGTTGCCCGCGCCACATGGTGCCGACCCAGTTGAAGAATTTCACGCCCGTCGGCACCGCGATCAGGAATGTCATGAACGAGAAGAACGGCAGCAGTACCGATCCCGTCGCATACATGTGGTGCGCCCACACCGCGATGGACAGCGCGCCGATGGCCAGCGTCGCGTACACCAGCGTGGTGTAGCCGAACAGCGGCTTGCGGCTGAACACCGGGAAGATCTCGGTCACGATGCCGAAGAACGGCAGCGCCACGATATAGACCTCGGGATGCCCGAAGAACCAGAACAGATGCTGGTAGAGGATGGCCCCGCCATTGGCCGAGTCGAAGACGTGCCCGCCCAGGTGCCGATCGAACTCGAGGCCCATGAGCGCGGCGGTGAGGATCGGAAACGCCAGCAGCACAAGCACACTCGTGACGAGAATGTTCCAGGTGAAGATGGGCATCCGCCACATGGTCATGCCCGGGCAGCGCAGGCAGATGACCGTGGTGACCATATTGACGCCGCCCAGGATGGTGCCGACACCGGAAACGGCGACGCCCATGATCCACAGGTCCGCGCCCATGCCCGGCGAATGTTCGGCCAGGCTGAGCGGGGTGTAGGCGGTCCAGCCGAAGTCGGCCGCGCCGCCCGGGGTGAGGAATCCGGCGGTGGCCATGGTGGCCCCGAACAGGTAGAGCCAGTAGCTGAGGGCGTTCAGGCGCGGGAAGGCCACATCCGGCGCACCGATCTGCAATGGCAGCACCGCGTTGGCAAATCCGAAGACGATCGGTGTCGCATAGAACAGCAGCATGATGGTGCCGTGCATGGTGAACAGCTGATTGAACTGTTCCGGCGTCAGGAACTGCAGGCCCGGCCGCGCCAGCTCGGTCCGCATCAGCAGCGCCAGCAGGCCACCGATCAGGAAGAACACCACCGCGGTGAACAAATACATGTTCCCGAGCATCTTGGGATCGGTGGTGGTGATGGCCTTCCACAGATACGACCCCTTGGGTCCCATCCGGCGTGGATATGGCCGCGTGGGCTCGAGCTCGGGCACTTCACGAGCGGGCACTGCGGTCATACGTCCTCCTCGACCGCCGAGCAGGATTTGCCGAACGTGCGCTAGCTACCGTTCAGCGCATCCAAACTTCCTGTGGTGGACGGGTTTTCGACCCGGGGCCAGTTTACGACCGCCGGTAGTCGAAACTCGGTGCTTCGGCGAAAGAACCCGGCGATCTTCGGCGCGCCGCCCCCGACGCGCGGGAACGATCACCCGAATGCGCACCTCGATCGGAAATCCCCAGCCGTACCTGCGGGAACGGATAAGAGTTGCATCCCGCCAGAGCCGGTCTGATAGAGTCGCGAGCGCAAGTACATACGGTGCCGATGTAGTTCAATGGCAGAACTCCTGCTTCCCAAGCAGGTAGCGCGGGTTCGATTCCCGTCATCGGCTCGAGCGAAAGCCCCCGTCCTTCCGGACGGGGGCTTTCCGCATGTCAGGGCCCGCGATGGGGTTTACTTCACGCACTCGGTGGCGATGCGCGAGGTGGCCTTCGCCGCCTTGATCAGGTCGTCGGTGCTGAGCCCGGCCTTGGCCGGGTTGGTGCCGTTGGCGCTGTCGATGACCTTCTGAATGCCGCTGTCCGACAGCCCTTCTTGAATATAGATATTGGCCACGCAGTCGGCGGTCGCCTGGCTGAGTTTGCCCTTGTCCTGCAGGGCCTTCGAGATCTGATCGGCCGTCAGCCCGCTACCGCTGCCCGGTGCAGTGGTGGCACCCGCGGCGGGCGTGCCGCTCGCGCCCGGGGTGACGGTCGGCGCGCCGGACACCGTCGTGGCTGGGGCGGTCGTGGTGACCTTCGCCGCGAGCGGGGTGGTGGTGGCCGGTGCGGCCTCCTGACTGTTGCTGCACGCGGACAGCAGTGGCAGCGCGAGCAGCGCCGCCACGACGATGGATTTCCGCATTGTGATCCCTCCCGGTGCCGGGACGATCCCGGTCGATTCAGAGATTGCACACCGGCACCGGAGAGTTAACAAGGGCGGCCGAAAACCACCGGCCGCCAAGGGTCCCGATGATCTCGGGTTACGACCCCGTCTTCATGCAGGAGGAGACGATCTTGGTGGCGGCCGACTGCGCCTTGTCCGAGTCCGCCTTGCTCATTCCGGCCGCCTCGTAGTCCGCCGCGCCGACGGTCTTGGCGTCCTTCTTGACCATCACCTGCAAACCGGCCTGCGAAATGCCCTCGTCCATAAAGACTTTCGCGGCGCAGTCGGCGAACGCGGCATCGAGGCCGCCACCCTGCAGGGACTTGGACAATTCGGCCTGGGTGACATCGGCGGGTTTGTCACCGCCGCTGCTGCCGCCACACGCCACCAGTAGCGGAAGCGCGGCGGCCAGCAGGACTGTGCCTCCGAGAACTCTGCCTCCGAGAGAAACGCGCACTGGGGCCTCGACTTTCAAGATTCGACGGGAAGCTGCCGCAGGCACGATCTCACAGATCCATGGCAGCGCGCAGCGCTGTGTCGATTCGTTCCGCCGTCTCACCGTCGACCTCGGCGATCCGCTCGTCCAACCAGCCGCGATAGATGCGGCCCAGATTGCCGGCGTGCACCCAGCCGTGGCCGGGAATCGGCACCGCGAGGATGTCGCGGGGATCCTCGGCCTCGACCTCCGCGGCGATCAGCCAGTGCCGCGGCGACTCGTTGATGCCGTCGCTCGAGATGAGAATGATGGTGCGGGTTCGGGTGGTGCCGTGTGGGTGGTAGACCCAGAGTTCACCCCTGCGCACGCAGCTCCTTCTCGGCGGCCAGTGCTTCCGCCTCGTCTGCCGCGGCGAGTTCGACCGGGTCCGGTGCCGGGCCGAAACCCAGCCGCACGGCTTCGCGGCGGGCGGCGCGGGAGATCCACGCCGACGGCGACATGCCGGCGCGGGCCGCGGCATCCTGTGCGTAGGACCAGGCCGCCTCGTCCAGCGACAGGGTCACTTTTCGGGTTGCCATACCTTTTATCGTACTTCCGGAGTGGCCGTTTTCCGCCTGTTGGCGACACGTCAACGACGGTAGGGTGTGACCGGTGACAAAGCTGAACCACCACCGCAGCGGCAGCGGAGACCCCCTCGTCCTGGTGCACGGCGTCGGCAGCCGTTGGCAGGTGTGGGAACCGATCATCGACACCCTGGCCGAATCCTTCGACGTGATCGCGGTGGACCTGCCCGGATTCGGCGATACTCCGCCCCTCGCGCACACCACCGTCTCGACCCTCGCGGACGCGCTGGTCGAATTCCTCGCCGCCGAGGGCATCGAAAACCCGCATCTGGCAGGCAATTCCATGGGCGGCGGCATCGTGCTGGACCTGGCCGCGCGCGGACTGGCCCGCTCGGTCACCGCCTTCTCCCCGATCGCGTTCTGGGACACCGCCGGTCGCGTCTGGTGCCAGCAGTCGCTCGGCCGCGCCAAACAGCTGACCCGGGTGCTGCGCCCGGCCGTGCCCGCCCTGCTCGGCAATACCGTGGGGCGGTCCACCTTCCTGGGCCTGGTGTTCGGCAAGCCGTGGGCGCTCGATCCCCAGGTGGCAGTGGATACCGTCGAAGGGCTGCTCGGCGCGCCCGGTTTCGACGCGGCCCTGGCCTCCTTCACCGACTTCCGGCTCCCCGACCGCTCCGCCGTCGACGGCATCCCGCTGACCATCGCCTGGGGCAATCGTGACATTCTGCTCACGTACGCCACCCAGGCCCGGCGTGCCCGCGCGGTGCTGCCGGGCGCACGGCACGTCACCCTGCACGGCAGCGGCCACACGCCTTTCTACGACGACCCGGCCGCGTGCGCCCGCCTGATCCTGGATCAGCTCGAACAGCTCGAACAGTAAGGAAAGACCGTGAGCCACAACGTTTCCCTGACCTTCGACGGCGACCGCGCGTACGTGGCGCTGGACCGGCCCGACAAGCACAACGGCCTGACCATCGAGATGCTGCGCGAACTGGTGCGGGTCGCGGGAGTCATCGGGAAACGCTCCGACATCCGGGCGGTCATCCTGTCCGGCAACGGCCCCAGCTTCAGCTCCGGCCTGGATGTCGCCAAGGCCATGAGCGATCCACTGGATGTGGTGCGCGCCTTCGTGCCGCTGCCGTGGCGCGGCACCAACATCTTCCAGGAGGCGTGCTGGGCGTGGCGGCGACTGCCGCAGCCGGTGATCGCCGTGGTGCACGGCCGCTGCTACGGCGGCGGGCTGCAGATCGCGCTGGCCGCCGACTTCCGTTTCGTCACACCCGATTCCGAGTTCTCGGTGATGGAGGCCAAGCACGGCCTGATCCCGGACATGACCGGCGCGGCCACCCTGTCCCGGCTGATCGGCATCGACAAGGCATTGCTGCTCACCATGACCGCCGACCCGGTGGACGCCGCCTACGCCGAACGCATCGGCCTGGTCACCGAGGTGACCGCGGATCCGCTCGCGGCGGCGGAGAAACTGGCCGACCGGATCGCGGCGCGGCCGCAACACGCCGTGGCCAGCGCGAAGAAACTGTTCGATCGCACCTGGCAGGCGTCGGCGCGGCGGACCCTCGCCGTGGAGCGGGCGACGCAGCTGCCGTTGATCATCCGGCAGGCGCTCGGATCTGGTAAGAATCAAAAGTAAGCCAATTCACGGCAAACAATCCGGTTTGCAAGCCCCAGAATTGGGGTATCGCTGTTAGCATTTTCACACTTTGCCAACGAGTCGAACGCATTGTGCGGCCCGTCACATACGGTGTGGTCCGCGCATTATTCGGCGAGACCCGGAGGAAGCACCGCATTGAGAAAAGCCGCCCCCCTGCTGGTGTCCGCTCTTGCAGGTGCCACGGCCTTGCTCCTTACCGTGACCACACCGGCCGCAGCCAACCCCAACGCGATCAACCCGATTCCCGTTCTCAACGGCACCAATGGCCTGCCCCAGCTACCCGGCCGCACCAAGGCCGTCTTCCAGGTCACCGGCATGGCCAGCCCCAACAACACCCAGTCCTACAACGTGCTCGGCACCGACCTCGGCATCATGTGGGACAACGGAAACGGTGAAATGCTCACCGCTTTCGGTGACACCGCCGGGCTCGGCCTGCCGAATCTGCTGGTCGGCAGCACCTGGGCGTGGCGCTCCAACATCCTGGTGCGCTCGCACACCCATGATCCGGCCAACGGCATCTTCTTCGACTCCGTCGTGCGCGACTGGTTCGGGCAGGCGCGCGATCTCATCCCCAGCCCGAAGATCCCCTTCATCGAGATCAGTCGCATCCCCACCGCGGGCATCTCGGTCGGCAACACCCAGTTCATGAGCCTCATGTCGGTGAAGAGCTGGGACGACGTCGGCGAGTGGACCACCAACTACTCGAGCCTCGCGGTGTCCGGCGACAACGGCGAGAACTGGGTCGAACTGCCCGCCACCCGCCGCCCGGACGACGGCGGCAATGCCAACTTCCAGATGAACGCCTTCGCCAAGCGTGACGGCTTCCTCTACGAGTACGGCACCGGGTCCGGCCGCAACCACCCGGCGTATGTCGCCCGCGTTCCGGAGGCGGCGGCCGGCGATATGGGCGCGTACGAGTACTGGGACGGCGGCAAGTGGCAGAAGGACGTGAACGCGGCCCAGCCGGTCGTCGGCGGTGGCGTCTCGGAGATGTCGGTGCAGTGGAACGACTATCTGGGGCAATACATCATGCTCACCACCGATCCGTGGAACTCGGTGGTCATGTACACCTCGCCCAATCCCGAGGGGCCGTGGAGCGCGCCGTCGGTGCTCATCGACACCCGGGAACTGCCAAGTGCCTACGCGCCCTACATTTTCCCGTACCAAACCGGCCGTGACCTGTACTTCCTCACCACGGTCCACACGCAGTACAACGTCTTGCTGATGCACACCACGCTGTAACCAACTCTCGGGACTCTCAGGGGCTTCGCCCCTGAAACCCCTCCAGATCGCGGGGCTCCGCCCCGCACCCCGAGCTAGCGCGGCCGCGAACTCTAAGGAGTTCGCGGCCGTGGCGTCTCAATAGACTCGTCGTCATGGACTCCGCCGAATGGGATGACTACTACGCCGGTACCGAACTGGTGTGGGGCGCGCCTCCGAACGAGACCGTGGTCGAGCAGGTGTTCGGGTTGGAGCGGCGGCTTCCGGTCGGCGGGTTCGGGATCGGTGAACCCCGGCCGGAGTTGCCGCGGGCGCTCGATCTCGGCTGCGGGGAGGGCCGCAACACGCTGTGGCTGGCCACGCACGGCTGGCAGGTGGACGCGGTCGACTTCTCGCAGACCGGGATCGACAAGGGCCGCACGGTCGCCTCGCGGCTGTCGCGTTCGGTGCGCGGGCGCATCCGATGGGTGCACGCGAATGTCACCAAGCTCGACGCGGCCGACCTCACCGGCCCCTACGAGCTGATCCTCATGGCGTTCCTGCACCTGCCCGCCGAGGAGCGGCGGGCGCTGTTGCTGCACGCCGTCGAGATGCTCTCCCCCGGCGGCACCCTCCTGGTCGTCGGCAACGACACCCTCAACCTCGCCGAAGGCTATGGCGGCGAACGTAATCCGGCCCTGACCTTCACCCCGGCCGACCTCATCGCCGACCTGGCCCCCGCCGAACCCGACATCCGGGTCCGCCTCGCCGACCGCGTGCACCGCCCCACCGAGGACCGCGACGCCATCGACGCCGTGCTGGTCGCCACCAAGCCGGTCCCCGAGCCCCCCGATGAAGAGCCTGCCCTGGGCACTGTTCCGGTCCCACCCGCCCTGGACATCTTCTAGCCGAAGACTAGTTTCGAACCGCCAGACCGGTCAGGCGTGCGCTTTCCTCCCACAGCCGCGCCCGGCGGTCCCGGTCGGTGGTGTGCGCGGCGGTCAGAACATCCTTGCGGCGTACGAAGAATCGACCGGTGACACCGTTCAGCTCCGGGGAGGCTGCAAGCCAGACCGGCGTGTCCGCACCGGCGTCGGGCCCGGGGAGCAGCGGGTTGATCCACTGCGACCAGCCGAAGGCGCGCAGCAGGCCGCGGGCGGAATCGCGGCCGAGCCCGGTGTGGCGAATGATCCCCGGGTGTGCGCCGTTGACGGTGATCCCGGTGCCCGCGAGGTGCTCGGCCAGGCTGTAGACGAACATCGCGTTCATGTTCTTGGTGCGCCCGTAGGCGACGAAAGGCCGGAAACTGGGCGGGAATCCGTGCGCCCGCGCGTTCTCGAAACCCAGGTCGTCCAGGTGGACGGGAATGCCGCGCAGGGCGGTCGGCGAGGCCCCGACCACCACCAGCCGCGCGGATTCCCTTGTGGCGGCGAGATGCTCGCCGAGGGTGCGCAGCAGCAGATAGGGCGCGAGGTGATTGGTGACCAGCGTCCGCTGCAACCCCTCCGACGTGTGATCGGAAAGGTCGGCGACCACGGCCGCATTGCTGATCAGAATGTCGATTCGACTGTCCCGCAGGCGATCCGCCAGCGCGCGGACATCCGAGAGCAGCGACAGATCGGCCAGTTCACCCCGCAGTCGCGCGCCCGGTACGGCCTCGCGGATGCGCGCCTGCGCCGCGTCCAACCTCCCCTGATCTCGCCCGACCAGCACCACCCGCAATCCGGCGGCAGCGAGTTGTCGTGCGATCGCTTCCCCGATGCCGTTCGTCGATCCGGTGACGACGGCCGTCGTGTCCTGGTCCATGCCCGCTCCCCTCAGAGGTTGACAATGTCAACCTAAGCGCGCGGGTTGACGCTGTCAACCGCCGATTAGGATGGTTCGATGCCGCCGCCCACCCGCACCGTGCTGCTCGACTCCGCCCTGCGCCTGCTCGACGCGGGCGGCACCGATGCCGTCACCCTGCGCGAGGTAGGCAAGGGCGCGGGCGTCTCACACAATGCGCCCTACAAGCACTTCGCGAACAAAGAGGCGCTGCTCGCCGCCGTCGCGGCACGTGAACTATCCGAGCGCGCAATCGAATTCGCCCGGGTCATGCAGGAACAGCCGAACCCGCTGGAAATGCTGCGCGCGGTCCTGCACGGCTATATCGCCTGGGCCCTCGAACATCCGGCCCGCTTCCGGCTGGTCTTCGGCCGCTGGACCGACGAGACCCCCGAACTCGCCGAAACCGGTGGCAACGCCCAATCCGCGTTGATCGCCCTGGTCGCGCAGGCCCAGGCCGCGGGCAGCCTCCCGGCGGCCGACCCGGAACGCCTCGCCTCCCTGGTCCGCGCCGCCGCGCACGGCGCGGCCGACCTCGCCTCCACTGGCCATCTCGCCGCGAACGGCAAGGGCCACGCCGACCCCACAGACCTGGTCGACGACTTACTCGACTATCTGACCAAGGCACGCTGAGCAGCTGCGGGCGGACTGCGGTCAGTTCGTGGACCAGCGCTGCAGCCAGGGCGCCACTGCCGCAACGATTTCTTCGAAGCCTGCGCGGTACGAATGTGCCTGGCCCGCAATCACATGCACCTCGGTGGCGTCGGCGGCGTCCGGAATGCCGAACGGGTCGCGTGCGCCATTGACCACGACGACTTCGATGTCGCCGGGCTCGCGGAGTTCGTCGCGCCGCGATTTCTCCGGCTTTCCCGGAGGATGCAGCGGGAACGACAGGGCGAGCACGCCGCGGACCTTCGCCGCCCGCGCGGTCCGGCAGGCTACTCGCGCGCCATTGCTGCGGCCGCCCTGGATCAGCGGCACGCCGCGCACCTTCTTGCGCAGTGCCGCAATGATTTCCAGCCACGCCGCGTCCTGCACGTCGGCCTTGCCGGGCGCGCGTCGACCGGCCACGCGGTACGGCTGGGTCACCAGCGCGACGGCCCCGCCCAGCCCGACGGCCGAATCCCGCACGGCGAGCAGGTCTTTCGCATCGACACCGCCGCCCGACCCGTGTGTCAGCACCAGCAGGAACGCCGGTTTGTTCCGCCCGGGCCGGTCGATCTCCACCTCCGCCGGTCCGGCACTCGTCTCGATGCGCATGAGGGCACCGTAGTCACGCGCCCGTCCCCGCCTCGCGCGGCACACCGGGCGCGGCCGGACCGGCCGCCGAATCCGCCGCCGCCACTCTCAGCGGCGTCGCCGGGACTCGATCAGCCAGGCGGCGATCAGCCCGGCGAGACTCGCGATCGCACCGAGAATCACCAGGTCAGGGGTCATTACCCCAGTGTGCGCCGGGTTTGCCTACGCCCGCCGCGCCCACACTGTCGAGGGACTCATGTCCCACCTCACCGATCTCCCCGCACGGCTGCGAGCTGCGATTACGGGATCCCCACGGGCTCAACGGAACCCCGGGTCTCGGCAACCCGCGTGCTTTCAGTCACATTCGGCCCCGATGACCTTGGCGACCCTCCTACCGGTCGGTAACATGGCACGTAAGTTACCCGTCAGTAGCGCTGCTTTACGGTGTCTACCGGTGGAGACCTAACGGGCGGGAACGGCACAACCGAACCGCACCCATCTCAATGGAGAGTGAGTACGACCATGGGTCACTACAAGAGCAACGTTCGCGACCTCGAGTTCAACCTCTTCGAGTTCCTGGGCATCCAGAAGCTGCTCGACGCGGGCGCCTACGGCGACCTCGACGCCGACACCGTCAAGGAGATGCTGAACGAGGTTCGCCGCCTGGCCGAGGGCCCGCTGGCGGATTCGTTCGTCGACGGCGACCGCAACCCGCCGACCTTCGACCCGGAGACCCACACGGTCACTCTTCCCGAGTCCTTCAAGAAGTCCTACCGCGCCCTCGAGGACGGCGGCTGGTCCAAGGTGCCCGTGCGCGAGGAGCTCGGTGGCCTCGGCGCCCCCTCCGTCGTCGGCTGGGCCCTGGGCGAGATGATCCTCGGCGCCAACCCGCCGGCCCAGATGTACGCCGCCGGTGCGGGTTTCGCGCAGGTCTTCTACAACAACGGCACCGATGAGCAGAAGCAGTGGGCGCAGAAGATCGCCGACCGCAACTGGGGCGCCACCATGGTGCTGACCGAGCCCGACGCCGGTTCCGACGTCGGCGCGGGTCGCACCAAGGCGATCCAGCAGGAGGACGGCTCCTGGCACATCGAGGGCGTCAAGCGCTTCATCACCTCGGGCGACTCCGACGACCTGTTCGAGAACATCATGCACCTGGTGCTGGCCCGCCCCGAGGGCGCCGGACCGGGCACCAAGGGCCTGTCGCTGTTCTACGTGCCGAAGTTCCACTTCGACTTCGAGACCGACACCCTCGGCGAGCGCAACGGCGTCTTCGTGACGAACGTCGAGCACAAGATGGGCATCAAGGTCTCGGCCACCTGTGAGGTCACCTTCGGCGGCCACGGCGTGCCCGCCAAGGGCTGGCTGGTCGGCGAGGTCCACAACGGCATCGCGCAGATGTTCGACGTCATCGAGAACGCTCGAATGATGGTGGGCACCAAGGCCATCGCCACCCTGTCGACCGGTTACCTGAACGCGCTCGAGTACGCCAAGACTCGTGTGCAGGGCGCCGACCTGACCCAGATGACCGACAAGGCCGCCCCGCGCGTCACCATCACCCACCACCCGGACGTGCGTCGCAGCCTGGCCATGCAGAAGGCGTACGCCGAGGGCCTGCGCGCCGTGTACCTGTACACCGCCGCGCACCAGAACGCCGATATCGCCGAGCTGGTCTCGGGCGCGGACAAGGACACCGCGTTCCGCGTCAACGACCTGCTGCTGCCGATCGTCAAGGGTGTCGGTTCCGAGCGCGCCTACCAGTACCTGACCGATTCGCTGCAGACCTTCGGCGGCTCCGGCTTCCTGCAGGACTACCCGATCGAGCAGTACATCCGCGACGCCAAGATCGACTCGCTGTACGAGGGCACCACCGCGATTCAGGCGCAGGACTTCTTCTTCCGCAAGATCGCCCGCGACCGCGGTGTGGCGCTGGCGCACGTGGCCGGTCAGATCCAGAAGTTCATCGAGCGTGAGGGTGGCAACGGCCGCCTGAAGGCCGAGCGCAAGCTGCTCGCCACCGCCCTCGAGGACGTCCAGGGCATGGCCGCCACCCTGACCGGGCACCTGATGGGTGCTCAGCAGGACCCGAAGGAGCTCTACAAGGTCGGCCTGGGCTCGGTCCGCTTCCTGCTGGCCGTCGGCGACCTGATCATCGGCTGGCTGCTGCTGGCCCAGGCCGAGGTCGCCATCAACGCCCTCGACGCCGGCTCGAACGAGAAGTTCTACCAGGGCAAGATCGCCACCGCGCAGTTCTTCGCTCGCAACGTGCTGCCGGAGCTGACCTCGGTCCGCACCGTGCTGTCCAACCTGGACAACGACATCATGGAGCTGGACGAAGCCGCGTTCTGACGAAGGGTCTTGGGGGCTTCGCCCCCAAACCCCCGGGAAGATAATCGGGGGCAAGCCCCCAAACCCCCAGCACAAAGCGCTGCGGCCCGGATCCTCCGGGCCGCAGCGCTTTTGGCGTTATTCACAGGTGACGATAGGGACCGGGTCGTATTTGACGGTTCGGGTGTGGCGGGAGATTTCCTTGCCGGTCTTGGCATCTCGGATCACTCGGGTGTCGGAGGTGGTGAAACCCGGTGCGCCGGACGAGGCTATGCAGTCCTTGCCCTTGGGGAGGGTGACGGTCTTGGGCTCCGTCGGTTTGGTGCGGTCGCCGGTGATGGATTCGACCTCAACGGTTTTGGTGCTCCACAGGCGGACCGTGACGGTGGAGTCGTCGGCGACGGCGTCGATGACCACACCGTAGGGCGTGTTGTTGCGGAATTTCAGGTCGATCGCGCCGTCGAAGACCGTGGCCTCGCGAGCGGCCGGGTAGCGCGAGATGTAGTAGCTGTGCTCGGTGTGGCCCGCGTCCTCCAGGCCCGCGAAGTACGAGGCGTTGTAGAGGGTGGTGGCGAACTGGGAGATGCCGCCGCCGACCGCGGTGGCCGGGCGGCCGTTGTTGATGATGCCGGATTCCACATAGCCCTGGGCGGTCCCGCGCGGCCCGGTGAAATCGTTGAGCGAGAACGTCTCTCCCGGCTTCACCACCGCGCCGTTCACCTTGCGGGCGATCACGCGGATATTGACGCCCGACGGGCCGCTGAAGCCGCCGGTGGTGAACGAGCCGACCGGCTGCTCGATACCCATCTTGTTGGCGTCGTCGGTGCTCAGTTTGGGCTGAACCTGCTGGTAGACCACGGCTTTCGACCGATTCGAGGTGGACGTCAGCACTGCGGGCAGCCCGTCTAGGGTCTTGCCCCAGTCGACGAGTGTGCCGACCACGGCGGGGCGGACGGTCGCCCGCGAACCCGAGAGATCGAACCCGGCGTCCTGCGGCGGCACCTCGGTGGGTTGCAATTGCGGGGCCAGCGCGGCCGTTAGCGCCGGGGCGTCGGTCGAGAGATCCAGTCCGCCTTGATCGTTCGCGCGGAAGGACAGTGCGCCCGCGATCTGCGCGGGATCGAGGGTGGCGTCGCCGCCCTGGCCGGTGAAGGTGACCGGCGCGCTGACGGCCGGTTCGGCGACCTGTCTCAGGGCGCGGTCGACGGCGTCGGCACGCACGTGCGGCTGCGTGTCCACCACGGGCAGCACCAGTTCCGGGCCGTCGGCCCAATGGTCGGCCAGCCTGGCGCGCGCACCCGCGACATCGAGCACCCTCCCCGGCACCGGACGCACCGCGACCGGCCGCGCGTCCTCGAAGACCACACCGCCCTCGACCGGTTCCCGGTCGTGCTCCCGCAACACGGTCAGTTCCCGATCCATGGCGGCGGCGTCGACGGTGGCCGCCGGTTCCACGGCCCGCGTGGCGAAGAACGACGCCAGCCGGGTGAAGGGGTTCTTGGGCTGCCCGCCGACACGGACCCAGGTGCCGTCCCAGTCCACACTCAGTCCGGCATCGCGCGGCACCAGATTCGTCCTGACATCACCGACGCGCACCGTGAGCGGCTGTGCCACACGCTGATCGAGCGCGGCCTGCAACCGGGTCCGGGCAGCGGCCCGGTCCAGCCCGCCGATCTCGACCCCGGCAACCTGCACGCCACGCGGCACATTGCCCGACGACAGCGACAGATCGACTACGTATCCCACTCCGGCCGCGGCAACCAGCACACCTGCGGCGATCCCGGCGCGGCGAGCCGCATTCGAGCTCAGAAGTTGACGTAGACCAGGATTTTCACCGTTCACAAAGCTCCTCCCCAAGGGTCAGCAAATCTTCTGCAACGATAGTGGGAGGCATAAAAAGAGCTCCGTGCGGTTGCCGGGTCGGGGGTCTGGCAACAGCACGGAGCCACCCCTACTATCGACACCTGTTCCAGGGCGTTACACACCGTTCCATCCAATCGGAAAAAAATTCGCAACCTTCGACAGGGACAATCGGGACGGACCGGCAACCTACGACGTGAGGAGCCACCCCTATGCAGCTCGGAATGATCGGCCTCGGCCGGATGGGCGCGAATATCGTGCGCCGCATCGTGCGCGACGGGCATACCGCCGTCGGCTACGAACGCCGCGTCGAGAATGTCGACCAGCTCACCGCCGAACTCGGCGAAAGCTTCCAGGGCAGTACCGAACTCCCCAAGTTCGTGGCCATGCTGGACACCCCGCGCGTGGTGTGGGTCATGATCCCGGCCGGCGCGACCGGTGCGGTCATCGACAGTCTGGCCGAGCTGCTGGAACCGGGCGACATCGTCATCGACGGCGGCAACAGCCGCTACCACGAGGACATCGCGCGGGCGAAGGCACTGCGGCCCAAGGGCATTCACTACGTGGACATCGGCACCTCGGGCGGCGTGTTCGGATTGGAGCGGGGCTTCTGCCTGATGATCGGCGGCGAGGACGAGCCGGTCGGCTATCTGGATCCGCTGTTGCGCTCCATCGCGCCCGGCGTCGACGCCGCGCCCCGCACGCCCGGCCGCACCGGTGAGCCCACCCCCGCCGAGCAGGGC
>NZ_JBSGBY010000019.1:0-34276 GCF_053601505.1 Nocardia sp. NPDC004722 | reverse complement strand
GCCGCGAGCACCCCCGGCAGCCGCCTGCCCGGACAGCTCGCGCTCGGCGGGCTCGGCGTCGCGGCCGGACTGCTGCTCGGCATGGTCGCGGTCTGGATTCGCGGGCGCACCGACCCGGTCCTGCGCACCACCGCCCACGCCTCGACCACGGGTGTCCCGGTGCTCGGCACGGTGTCCCCGGTGACCGCGCCGTCGGAGCGGGAGTTCCTCGGCTACCGCGGGCTGCGGGCCCACCTCGAGCAGCTGACACCGGCGCCCGCGGTCTGGGTGATCGCCAGTGCCGCAGGCGAAGCCGACGTGAGCACCGTGGTCGGCAACCTGAGCCGCACCATCGAACGGCACGGCGGGCAGCCGCTGATCCTCACCGCCGACAGCACCGATCCGATCCGGGCGCGGGAGTCGATCGAGCCCGCGCGCACCGGCCACACCCATGTGCTCGTCGCCGCGCCGCCGGTAACGAAAAGCGTGGCGGCATCGGTGTACGGAGAGTTCGGGGACGGTGTGATCCTGCTGGTGGCGCTCGGCGCGACGCGTCGGCGCGAGCTGCGCGAGGCGGTCGCGCAGCTGCGGTCGGCGGCGATCCGGGTGCCGGGCATCGTGGTCGCGACGACGCACCGCGGTGGCAAAGACGTGGAAACACAATCGAACTGAAGGATGACGTGGTGTCGTGTAGGTTCGGCGTTCGGGTCGGCTTCGCGATGTTCGAAGGGGGAAGTTGACGTGGATTTGTTCGATGTCGCGCGCTCGTGTGCCCGCCGCTGGTACGTGATCCTGCCGCTGCTGGTGCTGTGCCTGCTCTACGGCAAACACACCTACGAGGCGGCCAAGCCGGTCTACTACGCCAATGCCGTAATCGGTTTCGCGCCACCGAGTTACCGCATCGACACCGCACCGGCGGGCGAGGCCGTGCGGCGCAACGGGCTGCTCGACGTCGGCGGCGCGACGCTACTGGCCAACCTCGCGGCCCTGGGACTGCGGCAGCCCGCGGTGGTCGACAAGGTGGTCGCGGGTGGCGGTCAGCCCAACTACGTCGCTCGCATGTTCCCCACCACCACCGGCTCCGCGCAGATCCCGCTGGTCATGCTCGAGGAGACCTCCGCCGACCCCCAGGCGACCGCCAAGACCCTCGAACTCGTGACGGCACAGGCGGATTCGACGCTGCGCGCCCTGCAGCAGAACGCCCAGGTGCCCGAGGATCAGATGGTGGCCTCGTTCACCGTGCAACCGCCCAGCACCCCCGTCGCCGCGCTGCCGTCGCGCACCCGCTCGACGATCTCGGTGCTCGGCGCCGGAATCGGCCTGTCCATCCTGCTCGCCGTGCTGCTCGATGTGACGCTCGAGCGGATGAAGCGCAAGCGCCGCCGCCCCGAGCCGTCCCACCCGCTCGGCACGGGCGAACCGGCGGCGACCAACAACCGCGCTGCGACGTCGATGTGAGTACCGCCGCAGTCGTCGCCGAGCGATCCGGCGTCGGTGAACGGCGGCCGGAGACCAAACCGTGGACGCTGGCCGTTCTGTGCGTGCTGATCCCGGTGCTGCCCGCCTACGTCATTCCCGGCGGACCGTTGAAAAGCAATGGCGCACCGGCGAAAGTCCTCGCGGTCATGCTGTTCGGGCTGGTCGTGCTGGGCTTCCTGGCCAACCGCCGGGAGCGGTCCGGGCGGCGGTTCAATCCCGGGGTCGTGGTGCTGCTCGTCTACTTCTTCACCTGGGTGCTGATCTACGGGCTCGGGCTGCTGCACATCGACGACCCGCTCATCGAGGCGGCCAAGGCGCGCGCCATCATCTCCCTGGTCGCGAACGTCGGTGCCGCGCTCTATGTCTTCACCCGCATCAAGACCAGCCAGGACCGCGATTTCGTGCTCGGCGCGCTGCTGATCGGGCTCTCGTTCGAATGCGCGGTCGGGTTGTTACAGGGCGTCAGCTCGCTGGATCTGCGTTTCCTGTTCAAGCCACCGGGTTTCCTCGTCAACGCCGAGGACCTCACCCTCACCGAACGCATCGGTGCCAAACGCGTCATCGGCACCGCGCAGCACGCCATCGAATTCTCGGTGCTGGCCGTGGCGGCGGTGCCGCTGGGAATCTACTTCGCGCGCAACGCCCGGCGCACCGGCATTCGGGTGCTCTCGGCGCTGGCGGCACTGCTGGGGCTGGCGGCGATGCCCGCCGCGGTGTCGCGCTCCGGCGTGATCTCGCTGGCGGTCGCGCTGCTGCTCTACATGTTCTTCTTCCGGGTGCGGATCATCGTGACCGCCCTGGTCGCGCTGGTGATCGCGATCGGCGCGTACGTCGTGATCTTCCCGACCGTCGTGGACGCGTTGTGGCGCACCATCACCGGCTCGGCCGACGATCCGAGCATCAAGCACCGCACCGAGGATTACGCGGGCGTCTCGCAGATCTTCCACGACCACCCGTATTTCGGGCTCGGACTCGGCGGGCAGCCGCATCTGCTGGACAACGAATGGCTGCAGACCGTGGTGCAGGGCGGGGTGGTCGGGATCGCCGCCATGATCGTGCTCAGCGGCGGCGCGATATTCGGGATCGCGGCGAGCCTGCGCGCGGCGCGCACCCGCCGCGAACGCGAGCAGGGGTACATGCTCGGCGCGATGGTGGCCGCGATCCTGATGTCCAGCACCACCTTCGACCTGTTCTACTACCAGCAGGCGACGATGCTGTTCTTCATCGGGTTCGCGCTGCTGTGGACGACCTACGCGATTCCGCTGCCGGGGCAGGGTCTGCTGACCCGCCCGTGGCGGCGACCACCCCCGCCGGACGGCACCCCGCCTCCGCCCGACGAGAGACCGGTGGCCGCCGTGCCGACTCCCGTACCCGATGTCGAGCCGCCCGTCCCGGAGCCGGAAACCGCTGCGGCCGAGGGGAAGACGGGAGAACCCGCGCCCGCTGCGGGCCAGGGGCTGTCCTCGGGCGTGCGCTGGAGCAGCGTCTCGATGGTGGGGCGCGAGATCGCCCGCACCGGATTCACGGTGTTGCTCGCCCGTCTGATCGGACCGGACGCGTTCGGTGTCGTCGCGCAGGCGACGGTGTACCTGGGCATCCTGAGTCTGCTGCTGGACCAGGGTTTCGCGAGCGCGCTGATCCAGCGGCCCAAACTCGACCGGTACATGCCGGGCGCGACCATGACGATCAATATCGGCGTCGGCGCGGTGCTGGCAGCCCTCACCATCGCGATCGCCCCGGCGTGGGCGGCGTTCATGCACACCCCGGCCCTGAAGTGGGTGCTGATCGCGATCGCCCCGAGCCTGGTGGTGCGGGCCGCCGCGATCACGCCGCGCGCGATGTTGTGGCGCGAGATGGAGTTTCGCAAGAACGGCATCGCCGACATCTCCTCCGCGCTGCTCGGCGGCGCGGTCGGGCTCGCGGTGGTGCTTGCCGGGGGCAGCTACTGGGCGCTGGTGGCCCAGCTCGTCACCACCGACGTGGTGCTCGCGGTCATGCTGATCGCGGCCGCGGGCTCGTGGCCGAACCTGCGGCTGGGCCGCCTGCGCGAGATCGCCGGATTCTCCTGGCGCGCGTTCGCCGGTGCGGTACTGCTCAATTCGCTCGCCCGCAACGCCGACAACCTGCTCATCGGCCGCTTCCAGGGCGCGCAGTCGCTGGCCTTCTACGCGCTGGCCTACCGGCTGCTGCTGTTACCGGTGCAGCTGGGGGTCCAGAGCATCGGCTCGGTGTTGTTCCCGCTGTTCGCCCGGCTCGCCGACGATCTGCCCGCACTGCGCGCGGAACTGGCGCGCGCTACCCGATTCATGGCGCTGCTCGCCCTGCCCGGCATGGCGCTGATCGCCATCGCCGCACCCCAGCTCATCCACCTGGTGTTCGGATCCGCCTGGGCCCCCGCGATTCCCATCATCCGGGTACTCGCGATGGCGGGTGCGCTGCAAGCGGTGTACCAGCCTTCGACGATCCCGGTGATGCTCGGCCTGGGATACGCGAAATTGCAGTTGCGCTACGCGATCCTGTGCACGGTGGTGTCGATCGGCGGCATCGTCGCGGGCCTGCCCTTCGGGCCCTTCGGCGTCGCCGTCGGCTACAGCGCGGCGACCGTCGCGCTGGTCCCGGTCGAATGGCTGGTCCGCAAGCGCGCGGCCGGGGTGAGCGCACGCGAACAGTTCCTGCTGCTGGTCCCCGGCCTGCACATCGCCTGCTGGATGGCCGCGGCGTACGCGGCGGTCGCGCTGGTCCTGCACGGCCGCGACTTCGCGATCCTCTGCGCCGGAACGGTATTCGCCCTCGCGATCGGCCTCGGCGTGCTGCGGCTGGTGTACCGCGGCCAGCTCGAGGAGATCCTGCATCTGGTGCGGCGTGTACTGGGCAGGCGCGGCAACCCCGTCAGCGCCTGACGCGCTACTCCATGCCGCGCTTGCCCGGCGTCCAGAACGGCTTGGTGACGATCGAGCGGCGCGGCCAATCACGTTCGCGCATCAAGTATTTGGTGACGAACTGGATGGTGCGCGCCTCACCGGCCAGGTAGGCGATGCCGGGCCGGTCGGGCAGGTTCAGATCGGCGACGGCCGACAGCAGGGTCGCGGAGGAGGCGGCGGAGGCGTTGCCGCGCAAGGGATGCGCGAGCTCGTCGTGGCGGGGCAGCGGGAGGCGGTCCTCGATGGTGGCGGTCTCGATCGCGCCGAAGACCGGCACCTCGGCGGGGATCGCGCGCAGCATGGCCCCGAAGGCGACCGCGGCGGTCTCCTCACCGGCAAACAGGTGATAGTCGGCCTTCGGGTGCACGATGAAAGAGCCCTCCGGGGGCCGGAATTGGACGATCCGACCGGGAGTGACGGTGCGGCCCCAGCGTGCGCCCGGCCCATCGCCGTGATCTAGCACGCATACCTCCAGCCAGCCTGCCTCGAGATCGTGCTCCCACACCGAATAGGTGCGCAGATCGCCGATGCGCGAGAGCAGCCAGTCCGCGGACGGGTCTCCGGTGGCGATGCGGATCTGCTGGCCGGGCAGGCAGGCCAGGCCGCGGGTGTCGGCGACGCCGATGCGGACGCGGGTCATGCGGGCGGCGACGCGCTCGGTCTCGAGGACCTCGCCGGTGCGGAAGAACCGGTCGAGGACCCGGCCTTGCAGACCGCGGGAGGGGGACAGGGGTCGTGGCGGGATTGTCTATGTGCGCCATGGGAATACCTTCGAACGATCCGGTGCCGGGCAACGGTCACCGCGGGCAATCGGTCACTTCGGGCGCCGGCCGCGTTGCCGGCGTTGGTGTCGGTGCTGCTCGCGGTGCTGGAGTTTGACGTCGACGGCGAGTTGCGCCAATTCCCGGGTGGCCTCGACCAGCACCTCACGCACCTCCCCGATCACCTGCGGGTCACCGTGTGAGTGCACGATCGCCGAGACCGCGGTCTTGAACAAACGCAGCGCGGGACCGGCGATCTCGGCGGCGTAGGGGTCGCGGAACGCACCCCATTCACCCCGCTCGGTGGCCCGCGACCAGATCCGGTCCAGGTGCTCACCCTGCGTCTCGACCTCGCCGTGCCCCGCCTCGGTGGCGTGGAAAACCTTTCGGCTGCTGACGATCTCGAGTTCGACCAGGCCCTCGTCCTCGAGCTGCTGCAAGGTCGGATAGACCGCGCCCGCGCTGGGCCGATAGACCCCCGCGCAGCGATCCTCCAACCGCGACATCAGCTCGTACCCGTGCCCGGGCTGTTGGACGATCAAGGCCAGCAACGCCAGCCGCAACTCCCCCGGCCCGAAGAACCGCCCGACGGCCGGTCCCGGCCCGAAGTCGGAACGTCGTGGACTCACGGCTCCAAGATATGTCTTTAGATATAGCGGAAGCAAGGGATTCGGGCGAAGTCAGTGCACCTGACGCTCGCTGTCGCCCCAATACCGCTTGCGCAGTTCCCGTTTGAGGATCTTGCCCGCGCCCGACACCGGCAGCGCGTCGACCACTTCGAGGCTGCGCGGGGCCTTGTATCCGGCGATGCGCTCCTTCACATGGGCGCGGATCTCCGTCAGCGCGACGGTATGCCCGGGGTGGCAGACGATCACGGCGTGCACCCGTTCGCCCCAATCCTGGTCGGGCACACCGATGACCGCGCAGGCCGCGACCGCGGGATGCGCGGCGAGCGCGTTCTCCACCTCGGCCGAATACACGTTCTCGCCGCCGCTGACGATCATGTCCTTCACCCGGTCGACGATGTAGAGGTAGCCCTCCTCGTCGAGATAGCCGCCGTCGCCGGTGTGCAGCCAGCCTTCGCGGATGGTCGCGGCGGTGTCGTCCGGGCGGTTCCAGTACCCGAGCATCATGTGCCCGCCCCGGACCGCGATCTCACCGACCGTGCCGGGCGCGACGGCCGCGCCGTCCGCGTCGACGACGCGCACCTCCGCATGCGGGGCCGCGCGACCGGCCGAGCGCAGCCGCCCGGCCAGGTGGTCGGCCGGGCTGAGCAGGGTGGCGACCGGCGCGAGCTCGGTCATGCCGTAGGCCTGGCAGAACCCCGCCGCCGGAAAGACTTTCATGGCCCGCTCCAGCACCGCCGCGGGAATCGGGGACGCCCCGTACATGATGGTGCGGATGCTCGACAGGTCGTGTTCGGCGATCTCGGGGTGGTCGACGAGCATCTGGATCATCACCGGCACCAGCACGGTCTGGGTGACCGCGTGCCGTGCGATCGCCCGCATGGTCGCGACGGGGTCGAAGGCCGGGATCATCACATGCGTATTGCCCAGCAGCAGTTGGCCGTACCATCCGGCGAGGTCGGCCAGGTGGAACATGGGTGCGGCATGCAGGAAGCGACCGCCGGGCTCGAACAGGAATCCGGTCGAGGTCGCGCCCAGGGCCGAGAACGCCAGGTTCGTGTGGGAGAGCATGACGCCCTTGGGATGTCCGGTGGTGCCGCCGGTGTAGAAGATGCCCGCGAGTTGATCGCCGCCGCGGCGGGCGTCGGGGATCGGCGCTGTGGTGGCCACGAGCTCCTCATACGACAGCGCGCCCTCGGGGGCCGTCCCGTCACCGCAGTGGATCACCGTATTCAGGTTGGGCGCGGCGGCCAGGATGGCGGGCAGCATCGGCGCGAACGCATCGTCGACCAGCAGCACGTTGGTATCGGAATCCACCAGGGAATACGCGATTTCGGCGGGACTCCAGCGAATGTTGATGGGGTTCAGTACCGCGTCCGCCCACGGCACGGCCAGCAGGTACTCGTGGTAGCGGTCGGAGTTCAACGCCAGGATGGCGACCCGGTCCCCGGCCGCGACACCGGCGGCGCGCAACGCTCCCGCCAGGCGCGAAACCCGGTCGGCGACTTCGGCGAAAGTGCGGGTGCGGTCGCCGCAGACGGTCATGATGCCGTTCGGCTGCTGCTGCACGGCCCGGTGCAGGCCCTGGGTGAGATACATGCGCGTCCTTGTGCCGTTCTACGAACAGGGTGGCGTGGGTTACATCCGATGAGTTTCGTGGCTCCCATCGACCCTGGCCATGGAGCACGCTCCGAACTACGCCGCACCGGCCTTGTTGGCTTCTCCAAACTCGCGTCGTATCGTCGAGGACGAGATGGCCACGCGCTCCCACCACCCCCACCCCTCCGCTCGGCAGCGGCTGCTCGAGCGGGTCGGCGCCGACCTCGACCGGCTGGCCGACGACATCACTCGGCGCGCCGTCGCGGAGATTCCCGACTACGCCGGCACGGACACGGCGGACCTCCTGCCCGCCACCACCGCGATGCTGCGGCAACTGCTGACCGCGCTGACCGAGGAGCGGGATCCGAGCGCGGCGGAATTGGCGGCGTTCAGCGAGTACGGGCGACTGCGGGCGCATCAGCGCATCTCCCTGGAGGGTGTGCTGCGCGCCTGGCGGGTGTCGATCCGGCGCTTGCTCGACGAATTCGATGCCATCGCGGTCGATTCCGGCGCCGACGACCATCTGCTCCTGACCCTGACCCGCGACACCCTCGATCTCGTCGACAGCGCCATCCTGGCGTTCTCCACCGGGCATCGGGAGGTTGAACTCGAACGCGCGGGCCGGGATCGGCAGGACCGCGCCGACTTCACCCGCGCCGTGCTGCTGGGCACGCTCACCGCGACCGAGCTGCGGCAGCGTGCCCCGGCCTACGGTCTCGACGTCGAGCGCGACTATCGCGCCTTCCGCACCCACGCGCGCCCCGACGCCCTCCCCGCCGACCTGGTCCGCCATCTGCGCCCCTTCGCGCTCACCACCGTCGACGGCGACCTCGCGGGAATCACCGATCGCAAACCCGTTCTCGCCCTGCCTTTTCCACTGGCCTTCGGCCCGCCCGCCCGTCCCGAGCGGCTCGACCGTTCCTTCCGCTTCGCGAGCCGCGCCCTCACCACCGCCCGCGCCTTCGGGCACACCGGCCCTTGCGATTTCGACGATCTCGGCCTGCTGCCCGCGGTCCTCGCCGACCCCGATCTCGGAGCCGAACTCGCCCGCCGCTACCTGACGCCCCTCGGCCACGGTGACGCCGCCGCCATCCTCACCGACACCGTCGAGTGCTACCTCGACACCGGCCTCCACATCGACACCACCGCGCAGCGACTGATCGTGCACCCCAACACCGTTCGCTACCGCATCGGCCGCTTCGAACAGCTCACCGGATGCGATCTGCGCCGCGCCCACATCGGGGCCCAAGTGTGGTGGGCCATCCAGTACCGCAAGGCCGCGCCCGAATAGGGCGACTACCGGGGGTCAGTTCTCGAGGGCTCGCGCGAAGAGAGGCCAGGAGTCGTGGAGGTCCTGTTGCCAGTAGCCCCAGGAGTGGGTGCCGAGGGGGCGCAGGTCGAAGGTGGCGGGGACGTCGAGGGCGCTGAGCCGGGATTGGAGGGCGAGGGCGCATCGGTAGGTGATGGCTTCGAGGACGGCACCGGATGTCAGCTGGCTGAGCAGTTTCGGCGCGTTGCCCGCGATGCCGGGGCCTTCGAGGGTGTCGAGTGGACCGGGCAGGCCGGTTCCGGTCGAGACGTAGATCGCGGTGCCGCGCAGTTCATCAGCGTGCAGGTAGGGATCGGCGGCGCGCCACGCGGGGTCGTCGGGCGGGCCCCACATATTGACGGCATTGCCCGCCCAACGGGCGACGACGGCGCTCACGATGGCCTGCCCCTGGGGATCACTGGTGCTCGCGCAGCCGCTGTAGGAACCGAGGGCCCGGTAGCGGCCGGGTGCGGCCAGGGCGAGCTGGAAGACCGAGGTGCCCGCCATCGAAATCCCGGCTATGGCATCCGCTCCCGACCCGTCGAGCGCCGAGTCGATGATCGGCGGTAGTTCCCGGGTCAGGAAGGTGGTCCAGCGCTGACGGCCCAGGATCGGGTCGTCGGCGCGCCAGTCGGTGAAGTAGCTGCCGCGCCCGCCCAGTGGAATCGCGACGGTGACCTGCTTGTCGGCGAAGAAGTCGGCGACGTCGGTCTGCTCGAACCAGCTGCTGCGATCGAGGCCGCCATTGGCTCCGTTCAGCAGGTACAGGACGGGCGCGGGGGCCGAACCATCCGGTGCGCGAAGCACTCTCGTCGTGATGACGGTGTCCATGGCCGCCGAGTACACCCGCAGGTCGACCAGGCCGTCCGCGGCGTCGGACGCGTCGACGAGATGGGAGCCGTCCTCGGCCGGGCGCGCGTCGGCGCGCAGGTCGGCCAGCGAGACCGGTCCCGGCCCAGCGGATGCCGCCGCACCCGCGACCGCGGGCAGCACCATCACCGTCACCAGCACCGCGACGGCGCGCCGCAGGCCGGCGCGCATCCGGTGCGGCCCAGGGCATTCGGTCATGTGCACTCCCGAGATCGACCTTCGTTCGGGCAGGGTAGGAACGAACGCACTTGGGCGGCAAGGGTCTTCTGGCAGTCGCCGCGGGCGCGGCAGGTGGGCTGGATCGCGGGCTGGGATTGTTCACAGACTTCCGCGATCCCCGCTGTGGCGGGTCGGCACGGTGTCGTTGACTACGGGCTCCGGAACGAGCGTGCTCCGGACCACCCGCTGTGAATCGAGGCATTCGTGGTCGACTTCGGCCTTTTCGACGATTGGCATCCGACGCCCGGCCGGGTCACCGGCTGGTCCCTCGCGCCGCGGTCGCACGCGGCCATGCTGGCCGCACCACCGCATCCCGCGCCGCCGTCCTATCAGCAGGAGCAGTATCTGCGGGCCGCGCTGCGCAATGTGGATGCGGGCCTGCGCGCCTCACGGCTGTGCATGATCGTCTTCGAGCTGCCCGGGCAGCCGGACCATGCGGCCATGACGCGGGCCATCGTCCGATTCCTGCGCCGGCACGACAGTTTCGCGAGCTGGTTCACCCACGAGCCCGACGGATCCGTGGTGCGTCGCACGGTCGCCGCCGAGGCGATCGACGTGGTCGCCCACGACTACGGGCAACTCGCGACCAGCGCCGAGATCCGGGCGCGGGTGCAGGCGACGACGCCCGACGCATTGCATTGGGACTGCTTCGGTTTCGGCGTCATCGAGCACGAGCGCTCCTTCACCGTCTACGCGGCCGTCGACCATCTCCACACCGACGGCGTCGCCCAGGCATTGACCTGCACCGACCTGCTCGTGCTGTACGGGAGCGAATTGTCCGGCGGGACCGTCGAACTCCCGCCGACCGGCAGCCATCTCGCGTACTGCACCCGTGAGCGGGCCCGCAACGCGCGACTGCGGCCGGACTCCGCCCCGGTGCGGACCTGGGTGCGGCTGTTGCGTGCCAACGGCGGCGAAATGCCTTCGCTACCGGTGGATCTCGGCATCACGAGCGGGGCTGGATATCGGCCGGGCGCGCAGCTCACACTGCCGCTGTTCGACGCGGCCGCCGCGGAGCGCTTCGAGGACGCGTGCACCTCGGCGGGCGGGCGGTTCCTGTCCGGATTGTTCGCGGCGCTGGCGTTGACCGGACGGGAAGCGGCCGAGCGGGAACGGTATTTCGCGCTCACGCCGGTCAATACCCGCGACACGGTGGCGGAGGACACGTCGATCGGCTGGTACACGAACCTGGTGCCGATCGCCTTCGATGTGGCACCGCGGGATGCGTTCGCCGACCTGGTCGCCGCGGCGCAGCGGGCCTGCGACGCGGCCAAGGACCTCACCCACGTGTCACCGCATCGCGTGCTGGAACTGGCCGCCACGGAACCCGGTATCCACGCCGATCCGGGGTGGGCGGCGACGATGCTCTCCTATGTCGACGTGCGCAAGATCCCCGGCGTCGACATGTTCGACACGATCAAGGGCGGCATGTTCGGCAGCAATGCCGCCGCCGGTGCGGTCTACGTCTGGGTCAACCGATTCCCCGATGTGACGACCCTGAGCCTGTTGTTCCCGGATACGCCCGAGGCGCACGCGTCGATCGAACGGTACGTCAAGACCTTGGTCGCCGTGTGCGCCTCGGTTGTGGCCGATTCACCGCGATGATCGCGCCGATCTCGGCCGACGGCAACAGTGTTCGGGCCGTGCCGCCCGCCGCCTGGGGAGCGCTGGCGGCGTGCCTGCTGGCGGTTTTCATGCAGATGCTGGACCTGACGATCGTCAATACGGCACTGCCCGTGCTGGCGCGCGATCTGGACGCTCCCGGCTCGGCCCAGTTGCTGGTCGTCGCCGGATACAGTCTGACCTTCGCGTGTGCCCTGCTCACGGCCGCACGGCTCGGTGAGATCCACGGTCGCCGAACCGTTTTCCTGATCTCGATGGCTGGTTTTGTCGCCGCGTCGCTGTGGTGCGGCAGCGTCGACGACGCAACCGCGCTGATCGCCGGGAGAATGGTGCAGGGGCTGGCGGCGGCCGGGCTGGCCGCCCAGACCGTGGCCATCGTGAACGCGAGTTTCGGTCCCGGACGCCGGGTGCTCGCGTTCGGGATCTACGGCGCGGTGGCGGGGTCGGCCGGTCTGGCGGGGCCGCTGGCGGGCGGAATGCTGATCGCCGCCAACCCGTTCGGACTGGGTTGGCATGCGATCTTCCTGGTGAACGCACCGATCGGGGTGGTGGCCTGCGCACTGGCCCACCGCTGCCTGCACGTCGGCGCGGCACCGGCTCCTGGACGCCTGGACCTGACCGGCGTGCTGCTGTCGGCGACGGGGCTGCTGCTCGTGCTCTATCCGACGACGGCGGGACGCGAAAGCGGCTGGCCCTCCTCGTTTTTCGCGATGATCGCGATCGGGCTCGCGGCACTGGCGTGGTTCGGCTGGCGGCTGCGCGGGCCGGGCGCCGGGCTGGTGTCCGCCGCCCTCTTCACCGACCGCGGTTTCGCCGTCGGGGCGGTGGCGATGACGCTGTTCTACGGCATCTTCACCGCGTTCCTGCTGATCGTGTCGGTGACGGCCCAATCCGGGCTCGGCATGACCGCGCTGCGGACGGCGCAACTCATGGCGCCCTTCGTGCTGGGCGCGGTGCCCGCGGCGGTCACCGCGCCGATTCTGGTGGCCCGCACCGGGTCTCGGGCGCTGACCCTCGGCATCGTGCTGTTCGGGCTGTCGCTGGCGTGGATCGCGTCGACGCTCGATCCGGCCCGGGCGGGCATCGACGCGCACGCCCTCGGCGGACCGGTATTCCTGGCCGGGGCGGGCATGGGATGGTTCGCCGCGCCGCTGCCAGCGCTGCTGCTCGCGCGGGTGAGCCCCACGGTCGGGGATTCGGCCTCCGGACTGGTGCCGACGGTGCAACAGCTCGGCAGCGCGATCGGATCGGCGGTATTGGGTTCGCTGTTCTTCGCCCGGGTGGGCGTCGCTTCGGCGGCTACGGCGCACACCTACCTCGCGGCGTGCGGCACGCTGCTGTGGGTGCTCTCGGGTCTGGCGCTCGCGGTGGGGCTGCTGACCCTGGCCATGCCACGCCTTCCCGGTGAACCGCGATGACGCAGGCGCACAACGGATTTGCCAGCGTACCGACGCTGTCGGTCGCGGCCGTCACGGCGGTGGTGCTGCTCGCGCGCTGCGCACGCTACGACTATTTCGGCGATGAACTGTATTTCGTGTCGGCCGGGCGGCATCTCGCCGCCGGTTACGTCGATCAGGGCCCGCTGGTCCCGGCACTGGCGCGCGCCGCGGATCTGCTCGCGCCGGGTTCGCTGCCGGTGCTGCGGTTCGCCGCGATCTCCGCGGGCATCGCCGCGATCGTGACGACGGCAGCGACCGCACGCGAACTCGGCGGGGGCCGCATCGCCCAGACCGGCGCGGCCCTGACCTATGCCACCTGCCCGTTCCTGATCGTGCAGACCGCCTCCCTGTCGACCTTCGCCTTCGACACCTCGTTGTCGGCGGCGGCGATCTGGCTGTTGATCCGCTGGACGCGCACCCGCCGCGATCGCCTGCTGCTCGCCGCGGCTTTGGCGGTGGCACTGGATATTCAGGTCAAGCTGCTGGTCGCGGTGCTGCTGGTGGGGCTCGGCGTCGGAATACTCGCCGCTGGGCCGCGGACGCTGGTGCGACGGCCCGCGGCCTGGGCCGGGTTCGGGATCATCGCGCTGTCGGCGGCCCCGAGCCTGTGGTGGCAATACCGCCACGGCTGGCCACAACTCGCGATGGGCGCGGTCATCGGCACGGAACAGCGCCTCGCCACCGGCGGGGTCGCCGGGTTGCCGCTGCAACTCGTCCTGCTCGCCGGGCTGCTCGGCGTTCCGCTCGCGCTCACCGGGCTCTGGGCGCTGGCCACCGCGACGCGCTGGCGCGCCTACCGGTTCGTCGCCGTCGCGACGGCGGTGGACATCGCGTTCGTGGTGGCCGCGGATGGCCGTCCGTACTATGCGACCGCGTACTTTCCCGTCCTGTTCGCCGCCGGGGCAACATGTCTCGCGGATCGAGCGGCACGCTCGCGCGCGACGGCCGCCGGGTTCACCGCCGGTGCGGCGATGTCCACCGTGCTGGCGATCGCCGTGGTGAGTGCCCTGCCGCTGCCCGGCCCCCACCGGCCGACCGATACCCGGGCCGAACTGTCCACGCGCCTGCGGATGTTCGGGACCAGCGGCTGGGACCACCTGATCACCACCGTCGACGCGATCTACCGGACATTGCCGCCCGACCAGCGACCGCACACCGTCGTGATCGCGGAAAACTATTGGCAGGCAGCGGCTCTGGACGTACTCCCGACGGCACCGCTACCCGTCTACAGCCCCAACCGCGGCTTCGCCCTGTTCGCGACACCGACCGAGACCGCGACCAGCGCGCTGTACGTGACCGGGGAAGCATCCGAATTCCTCGTGCGCCGGGCCTTCACGACCGCCTACCCGCTCGCCCGTCTCGACGACCCGCTCGGCTTCCCCGGCATCGATCGCCGGGTCACCATCTGGCGCTGTGACCACCCGAGACGCCCGTGGCCCGCCCTCTGGGCCGAGTCGACCACCAACACTTTCGATCCCGGTCTGTGACCTTTCACAAGACGGGGCCCGGGCGATTTGCTGACTATTCACGCAGTAATCGCGTGTCCGCCCGTGGGATTCGGGTGGTCGATAGCTTCGGATCGAAAACCTCATCGGGGCGGAAGGGAGTTGTTGATGGTGATCATCGATTCGACTCGATCGGAACTGGCCGTCGCGGGCACACCGCTGTCGACCGCGCTGAAGGACGCGCGCGAGCTGTCGCGGCGCATGGTCGGCCATTTCGTGGAGACCGTGGTGCCGTGCGCGACGCTGCCCGGCGACGCGCTGCGCGGTGACGTCACGATGATCACCCGCACCTGCCTGGAATTGGCCTCGAGCATGCTCGACGGCCGCGACATCCCCGAGAAGACCAAACGGCTCGAGAACGCGGCGGCGGGATGGGCGCGCGAAGGCATTCCGATCGACACCATCCACCATGCCATCCACGAGGGCTTCAAACTCGGCCTCGATCTCGTGATGACCAGGGCCACCGGCAATTTCACCCGCAAGGACGCCACCCGCGGTTGGACCGCGACCGACTACGACAATATCGTCGACGGCGCCAAACTCGTCGTCGAGCTGCTGGATCGAATGACCACGGCGGTGTCGGTGTCATACGTGCGCGAACTGCGCGCGGTGGTCAGCGAGCATCACACCGCCGTGCACACGCTGACCTCGGCCCTGCTCGGCGGGCACAGCACCTCGACCATGGCCCGGGAATGCGGTATCGAGATCGCGGACTCGTATCGCGTACTGGCCGTGGCGATCCCACCGCATCCCGACGAGCACAACCCGGCGGTGGACGGTCAGGTCGTCGCACGGCGCAAACTGCGCCGGATACAGGCCGAACTGGCGTCGCGGTATCCGCGGCAGGCGCTGTCGCTGCTCAGTGTCGACGGCGGCACCATCCTGATCCCGGCCGACGCGCTGCACGACGACGAACTCGACGCCCTCGTCGCACAGCTCACCCGCGCCGCCCAGGTGCCGATCACCGCGACCGTGACACAGGCCGCGCCCCAGCAGATTCCGGGCGCGACCGATCAGGTGCACGAGCTGCTCGACATGGTGCAGCGGCTCGAGCTCGAGGACCGGCTGTATCGATTCGACGATCTGTCACTCGAATTCCAGCTCACCCGGCCCGGACCCGGCCGCGACCACCTCGACACGCTGCTGGATCCGCTCGACGAGAGCCCCGAACTGCTGCAGACCCTGCAACTGCACATCAGCAACAACCTCAATCGGCAGCGCACGGCCCGCATGCTGCACGTGCACACCAACACCATCGACTATCGGCTCAAACGCATCAGTCAGCTCACCGGATTCGACCCGTGTCAGACCACCGGCCTGTGGTATCTGCGGTCGGCCCTGGTCGCTCGCAGCTACCGCAGCATCGACGGCTGATCCGAGCGCTAGCGGACCCCGACGGGTGATCGCACCGGTGCGTCGGCGACCACCCGCACCGACCGCGCCCACGCCGGGACGTCCTCGAAGGCGTTGAGCAGCCGCCAGATTCGGTCCCGGGAGAACGGCGTCTCGCATGGGCGGACGCCGACCGCGCGGCGGATGGCATTGCCCAGGGCGGCCGGGACCGGGTTGTAGGGGCTTTCGCTCATCGACTTCGCGCCGAACGGGCCGAGTTCGTCGAAGGTCTGCGCGAAATGGATCTCGGTCTCGGGGACGTCGTTCATCTGCGGAATCCGGTAGGCGCGCAGGACCGGGGTGAGCAGGGTGCCGTCGTCGTCGACCATCACCTCCTCGTAGAGGGCGGTGCCCAGCGCCTGCGCGATGCCGCCCTCCACCTGACCGCGGCACTGCTCGGGATTCAGCACCGTGCCCGCGTCCGCGGCATGCACCGATTGCAGGATGCGGACCGCGCCGGTGCGGGTATCGACCGCGACCCGGAAGCCGTGCACATTCCACGCCAGCGAACGGAACTCGCCCAGCTCTTCGCCGCGCGCGAAAGCCTTGTCGCCGTTGCGGTTCGCCGCCGGGCACGCCGCGATCACCTCACCGAAACCGACATCCCGGACGGGAGTGCGGACCCCGTCGGGAAGCATCGAGCACTCGGCGACGGCGGTGCCGGTGAGCTCGGCCGCGACACCGAGCAACAGCTGCCGCAGGGCGAGCGCGGCGGCGTGCAAAGCCTTGCCCGCCACCGTGATTCCCGCCGACGCGAACGCGCCGGTGTCGTAGACCGCGCCGTCGGTGTCACCGTTGGTGAGCACCACCCGGCCCGGTTCGGTGGACATGTCGCTGGCGATGATCTGGGTGTGGACGGTGGTGGTGCCGTTGCCGAACTCGCAGGTGCCCACCCCGGCGGTGTAGGTCCCGTCCGGCGCGACCGACAGCGTGGTCTTGGAGACGTGACCGAACGGGGCCATGGTCGCGATCATCGCGAGGGCCATCCCCTCCCCCACCCGCCAGTGCGGGCCCTCCGGCGCGGGCACGCCGTTGCCGCGAGACAGGCCGCGCTGCACCAGATCCAGGCATTGATCCAGGCCGTAGCTGCCGTAGACCAGGCCCGCGTCCGCGGGGTGCGCCTCGATCAGCGGGTCGCCGTCGCCGACGATATTGCGTCGCCGCAGCTCGAACGGGTCCATGTCCAGCGCGACGGCCAGCTCGTCCATCGCCGACTCGATGCCCAGGATCACCTGGCCCAGACCGTAACCGCGGAACGCGCCCGACGGCAGATTGTTGGTGTAGACGGTCTCGGCGTCGACCCGCTTCACCGGGGCCCGGTACACGCTCAGCGATTCCGCGCAGGCGTGGAACATCACGCCGGGACCGTGATTGGCGTACGCGCCGGTGTCCGACAGCACGTTCAACGCGATCGCGGTCAGCCTGCCGTCGCGTCTCGCCCCGAGCCGGACCCGTACCCGGAACGGGTGCCGCACCGAGGTGCGCGCGAACTCGTCGGGGCGGCTCATCTCGTAGATCGCGGGCTTGCGGGCGCGCAGCACCACGAGCGCGACCAGGTCCTCGGTCAGCATCTCCTGCTTGCCGCCGAACCCGCCGCCGACGCGGGTGGTGAACACCCGCACCCGGTCCTCGGGCAGCTTCAGCAGGCGGCACAGGGTGCGCCGGGTCAGGAACGGCACCTGAGAGCTGGTGCGGATCTCGAGTCGGCCGTCCTCGTCCAACCAGCCCAGGCTGCCGTGGGTTTCGAGCTGCATGTGCGAGACCCGCTGGGTGCGCCATTCGCCCGAGACCGTGACCTCGGAGTCCGCCAGTGCCTGCTCGATGTCGCCGCCCTGGCCGTCGTGGATGGCGGCCACCACATTCCGGGCGGGATCCAGGGGAAGCTCGTCGGCGGGCTGGTCGGTGTCGAGCAGTTCCGGATGCACCAGGGGCGCGCCGGGCGTGCGGGCGAGCTCGGGGTCGTGCACGGACGGCAGGACGTCGTACGCGACTTTGATGAGGCGGCAAGCCTTTTCGGCGGCGGCCGCGGTCGTCGCCCCGACCGCCGCGATGCGCTGGCCGCGGAAACGCACGACATCGTCGAAGATGCGGGTGTCGTGCGGGTCGTCGGTGCGGCGCTCGTGCTGTCCGGTGGAGTAGCGGGCCTGCGGCACGTTGCGATGGTCGAGGATCAAGGCGACGCCGGGTAGTCGTTCGGCTTGCCAGGTGTCGATGGCACGGATGCGGGCGTGCGCGTGCGGCGAGCTGAGCACCCGAATATGCAGTGCACCAGGCACATCCACGTCGAAGGTGTACGGTTCGGTGCCGGTGACGACCCGCTTGGCGGCCGGAGGGTGCACCGATGTCTTGACCCCGGAAGCCCCGATACTCGGTGCCGCGCACTCGGTTTCGGCGTGGCCGCCGCATCCGGCGCTGGCTCGTACGCCCTGCCGGATCGCCTGCCGGATCGACCGGTAGCCGGTGCAGCGGCACAGGCTGCCCTTCATCAGGCGATGCATATCGGGGAGCTGATCCTCGTCCAGCGTGGAAGCGGTGACGATCATTCCGGCTGTGCAGAAACCACATTGGAACGCGAAGTTGTCGACGAAGGCCTGCTGCATCGGATGCAGATTGTCCGGCGTGCCCAGCCCGGAGACGGTGGTCACCGCGCGGCCCTCGATCCGCTGCGCCGGATAGATGCACGAATGCACAGGTTTTCCGTCGACCAGCACCGCGCACGCACCGCAATCGCCCGCGTCGCAACCCTTCTTGATCTCGAAGTGCCCCTGATCGCGCAGGAAGGTGCGCAGGCATTGCCCCGCACGGGGTTCGGCGGTGCACGACTCGCCGTTGATGGTCAGCTCCATGGCAGCAGTTCCTGTCGGATTTCCTCGAGCAGCACTCCGCTGACGGCGCACCGCCAGTCGGCGGTGCCCAGCGGATCGGTGTAGTAGCCGTCGGCGGCACGGCTGTCGGCGCGCAACTCGGCGGCCGTCGGCAGGGTCCGATAGCGCAGCACCACCGGACGTTCGGTCGCGGCCGTGATGGTGAATACCGACGCACCGGACTCGTCCACCCGGCCGGTGAGCACCGCGGCGCTGCGGCCGATCTCGGCCAGCGCGATCTTGCGGAAACCGGTGCGGGCGCGCAGCGCGTAGCCGGGAATATCGATGCAGCGCACCACATCTCCGCGCCGCAGCAGGCTGGTCCCGTTCCCGGTGGGCAGTTCGGCGACGGGCATCGAGTACTGGCCGCTCGGGGTCCAGATCAGCGCCTGGGCATCGAGCGCCGCGGCCAGCGACACCATCGACGCGGCGGCATACGACCGGGCGATGTTCCCGCCGACGGTCATCATGTTCCAGATCTTGAACGAGGCCAGCAACGCGGTGGCGGCCTGGAAGAACAGCGGATGCGCCGCCCACCCCTCCCGCCGCCGGATCCGCGACAGCTCGGCGACCGTGCACGTGCCCGCGATCCGCAACCCGTCGGCAGTCTCCTCGATCGACCGCCACCCCATGGTGCCCAGATCGACCAGCCCGGTGGTGTGCACCTGCGGCTCGGAATACAGCCACGTGCCGCCCCCGAGAAACGCCTCCCCCGGCCCCAGCACCAGATCCTCCCGGTTGCGCGCCGAGCGCCAGCGCTCGATGGTGTTCAGATCCATTCGCCGAGTACAGCGCCACCCCACCACCACCCACCACCACCGCCGCATCCGAACCTTCGACCCCGGCCTTGGATGATCAACCAAGACCACACGATCGGCCCCTCGGCCGGACGAATCCACCTATCGGCCACTGGAGACCAGCTACCCAGCAGCGCATACACCAATAGGTGCGCACATTAGGATGTGAAAATGACAGCGCCGAGGAGGCGAATCAGGACGGGCACGAGAAGGGAACAACGATCATGGCGACACCCCAGCACGACGCGCACACCGAGCACGACCACACGCAC
The DNA here is from genome assembly GCF_053601505.1 of Nocardia sp. NPDC004722. Lineage (NCBI taxonomy): Bacteria > Bacillati > Actinomycetota > Actinomycetes > Mycobacteriales > Nocardiaceae > Nocardia > Nocardia sp. NPDC004722. Next base: position 14,621 of record NZ_JBSGBY010000019.1, on the reverse strand, counting down.
GGCGACGGTTGCGGACATGTAGCTGTTCCGCACAACGGGCACACCGACTATGTGCACGACGGTCACCTGCACCGCGCCCACGACGGCCACTACGACGAATGCGAACCGGCCGGGCACACCGCGCACGACAATCACGAACACGTCCATGGCGACGGATGCGGCCACGCCGCCGTCCCGCACGGCGACCACGTCGATTACATCCACGACGGTCACCGGCACGCCAGCCACGACGGCCACTACGACGAGCACTGACCCGCGCCGACACCCGGCCGACATGATTGCGCCACAGTAGAAACCCGCCATCCCGACCTGTCGCGCCGCGATCCGCGAAGACTTCGCGAGGGCGTCCTGTCAGGATGTGTGGGTGCTGGCGCAGAACACACTGCCTTCGATCCGACCGCGGATATCGTCCACCTACGCGCTTGTCGCGCTGGTGATTCTCGGGGTGCTCTGCCAGGGACCGCTGATCCGCGCGGTCGGGTCGTCGGCACGACTACAGACCGCGGTGACGATCTTCGCCGGAGTTTTCGTGCAGGCGGTGCCGTTCCTGGCGCTGGGCGTCACGGTCAGTGGCGTGATCGCCGCGTTCGTGTCCCCGGCTCTGCTGCGTAAGGTGTTGCCGCGCAACGAGACCGCGGCCATCGGCGTGGCGGGGCTGGCGGGCATGGCGCTGCCCGGGTGTGAATGCGGCGTGGTGCCGGTGGCGCGGCGGCTGACCGAGCAGGGCGCGCCCCGGTCGGTGGCGCTGGCGTTCATGCTGTCCGCGCCCGCCATCAATCCGGTGGTGTTGGTCGCGACGGCCGTGGCGTTCCCGGGCGAGCCGGGAATGGTGGCGGCCCGCTTCACCGGATCGCTGGCGACCGCGTTCACGATGGGATTCCTCTGGTCACGCGTCGGACGCCCGGCCTGGATGCGGCCGCGCTCCGCGAGCCTCGATCACTGCGCGACCGGGCGCGGCCGGTGGGAGATCTTCAGCGAAACCGCACGGCATGATCTGTTGCAGGCCAGCGCGTTTCTGGTGCTCGGTGCGGGCGCGGCCGCCGCGCTGCACGTGCTGGTGCCGCCGTCGTGGTACCAGCACCTGTCCGGGCAGATGGCGGTCGCCGTGCTGGTGATGGCGGTGCTGGCGATCGTGCTCGCACTGTGCTCGGAGGCCGACGCGTTCGTGGCGTCGAGCATGTCGGCGTTGCCCTTGCTGCCGCGACTGGTGTTCCTGGTGGTGGGTCCGGCCGTCGATATGAAACTCTTCGCCATGCAGGCGGGCGCGTTCGGGCGGCAGTTCGCGATTCGGTTCGCGCCGTTGACCTTCGCGGTCGCGCTGGTGTGCGGCACCATCGCCGGATTCATCTGTCTGGGAGGCGCACGATGAAACGCGAGACCCAGAACCTGCTGTTGCTGTTGATCGGCACCGCGGTGTTGTGGACAACGCTGGACGGCACCTATCTGCGCTACGTGAAGGCGAGCCTGCATCCGTACCTGCTGATCAGCGGTGTCGGATTCGTCGCGCTCGCCGTGACCGCGATCGGACGGGACATCCTGCGCGGCAAGGCGGTTCACGAGCACGACGACCACGACCACGGCAGCGGCCGGGCCCAGTGGCTACTGCTCGCCCCGGTCGCCGCACTGATGTTCATCGTGCCGCCCGCTCTCGGCGCGGACGCGGCCGCGACAACGTCACCGGTGCAGGCGGTTTCCCACGATCCGGCCGCCGACGAACCCAAGCGGTATCCGTTCCCGCCACTGCCCGCCGAGACCGCACCCGTCGTTCCCATCGTCGACCTGGTGGATCGCGCGCTGCTGGACTCGAGCCACTCCCTCGACGGCCGCGAAGTGACCATTCGCGGATTCGTCATCCGCCCCAAGGATCTCGAACAGGCCCACGCCCCCGCCACCGATTTCGACCTGGCGCGCGTGGTGATCACCTGCTGCGTCGCCGACGCCCGCTACGTCCTCGTCCACCTCTCCGGCATGCCCGACGCCATCGAGGACGACGCCTGGCTCGAGGTCCGCGGCACCGTCGAACCCGGCAGCGCCCAGCGCGACTCCGACGAGACTCCCACCTTCACCGTCACCGGCTATCAGCGAATCCCCAAACCCGACAGCACGTACGAGCGCAGCCATTGACCGCTGGCGCGGATCGTCCGCGGACTGGCGGGAAATGTCTCTCGGGCCGCGATCGTCCTGTTCCTAGCATCGAGGGCGTCGCCGCGACGCACCTCGCGTCGCGGTCGGGAGGAAGGGATCTCGGATGGATCGCCAGGAACTGGGCACGCGCGAATATCGGGAATTGATCGGCGGGGAGCCGCTCGAGAAGCTGGCCGCGGTGCGGGCGGCCTCGCCGGAGATGTACGAGACCATGATCGAATCGGTGTTCGCGGGTCCGCTCGCGCGGCCGGAGTTGGCGCGGGCCGACCGCGAATTGGCCACGGTGGCGATGATCGCGGCCATCGGCGGCGCGGACGACAAGCTGGCCGGGCATGTGCGCGCGGCCCTGCACCACGGCTGGCATCCCTCGGAGCTGCGGGCGCTGGCCGAGCATGTCTCCGCGTACGCCGGATTCCCGCGCGCGCTGCACGCCCTGGAAGTGATCGACCAGGTGGCCGGGGTGCGCCCGCCGCTGGTGCGGCGGATTCAGGCCAGTGATCACGAGACGCTGGTCGCCTCCGCCGGCACGACCGGTCCGGCGGTGATCCTGTCCGGATCCTTCGGAATCGACTGGCGCATGTGGGAACCCGTCATGGACCGCCTCGCGGTCGGCCGCCGGGTATTCGCCTACAACCTGCGCGGGCACGGCGCGGCGGCGGGCTCGCCCAAGCCGTTCACCATGACCACCATGGCCGATGACGTGCTGGCCCTCATGGACAATCTGGGACTCGAGACCGCGCACGTGGTCGGTCTGTCCATGGGTGGCGGCGTCGCCCAGACTCTCGCCGTGCAGAACCCGGACCGGGTGGATTCGCTGGCGCTGCTGGGCACCACCGACTACCCGTTCACCGACGCCTTCCGTTTCCGTGCCCGCTCCGCCGAAATCGACGGCATCCCGGCACAATTGGAGCCGACGCTGACCCGCTGGTTCACCCCCGCGGCGCTCGCCGCCAACACCTGGGGTGTGCGCTATGCCCGCGAACGCATCCTGCGCTTCGCCGCCGAGGACTGGGTCGCCGCCTGGAACGCGTTCGCCGACATGGACGTGCAAGGCAAACTGGCCGATTTCGGCAAGCCGGTCCTGGTGCTCTCCGGTGAGAAGGACGCCTCCTGCACCCCGGAGATCATGTCCGGCATCGCCGAGCGCATCCCCGGCTCCACCTTCCAGATCCTGCCCGGCACCCCGCACCAGCAGACCTTGGAGCAGCCCGGCCTGGTGGCCGACGCGCTCGACGCCTTCCTGCCCGCCGACCGATAGGGACGTGCCATGAACTCCGACGGCCTCATCGCCGAGCACTGGGACGTCCGCGAAGCGGTCCCGCCGAGCACCGTCAACGGCCGACCGATCATCTGATTCCCGGAACCGGTATGGTTCGGCGGGGAGTTCGAGGTCGACTGGTCGACCGGTACGAGGGGAAGCAATGCAATACGAGGTCGTCGGGCTGATCACGCTCGGGCTGTGGGTGTACTGCCTCATCGACATCATCACCTGTCAGGAATCCGGCATTCGCCATCTGCCGAAGGGCGCCTGGCTGCTGATCGTCATCTTCATCCCGACCCTCGGCGGATTGCTGTGGCTGCTGCTCGGCCGCCCGCAGTACGAGTCGCGCGGGCCCCGGTCGACCACCGGCTACAGCGAATACGACCGTCCCGGCCGCTACGTCGCCCAGGACCCCGCGGCCGACGAAGCGTTCCTGCGCGGGCTGCGCGAGCGTGCCGAGCAGCAGCGCGCCGAAGCCCGCCGACAGGAACAGGCCCGGCAGAACGACCTGGATCGCCGTCGCGAACAGGGCGAAACGCTCTGAACACGCGGCGGCGCACCGGGTTTCAGGCGACGTCGGTAGCGGGCTCGGTGGCGTAGCGGCTCATCACCCCGAGCGTGGCGCTCACCCGGCCAGGCCGAGGTCGGCCACCAGACGCCGCACGCGCATCTCCACCTGATCGCGGATCTCCCGCACATCCTCGAGGCCGCGCCCCGCCGGATCCGCCAGCCACCACTGCTCGAACCGATGCCCCGACACGATCGGATCGCTGTCCCCGCACCCCATATCGACCACGACATCCGCCGCCCACACCAGCTCATCGGTCCACGGCTTCGGAAACTCCGCCGCGATATCGATCCCCCGCTCCGCCATCGCCTGCACCACAACAGGATTGATCGCGGAACCCGGCGAGGAGCCGCCCGACCACCCCACCGCCCGATCCCCCGCCAACCGCGCGAAGAACCCGAGCGCCATCTGCGAGCGCCCCGCATTATGCGTGCACACGAACAACACCGCCGGAATCTCCCCCCGCCGCCCCGCCGCCTTCGACAACGCGATCAGCCGATCCCGCGCGAACCGCTCGGCCACCCCGGCTACATCCCCCGGCACCCCGACCGTCCCCGCCAACTGCGCATAGGACGAACTCAACAAACCCTCGACAACATCCGCCCCCAACTCGCCCCCGAACTCCCCCACCAACCGCCCAAGCGCCCCTTCAAGCCCCTGATCCACCTGCTCTCCTTCCACCCATCGAGCGAACCGTTCCAACAGGTGACCCGCCCGCCCCTCCGCAACCACCCTACCCACGCCCCACCGCTACCCGCGTCCTCGAGAACCGGCGCCATCGGTGATTACGACAACACCAGGACGTGTGCGAACGCAACCATGAGAACCAGCGGGATCACGCCACGCCGCCGGCGCCCGCCACATCGATCTCCGTCTGAAGGCTTGGAGACTACCGGGTTACGCGATGCGCATCCCGGTGCGGAGGAGGGCCAGTTGGGCGCGGGGCAGCCTACGTCGGCTCGCCGATCTGAGCCAGCAGGGGCTCGATCGACGCTGGTGTCGCGTCCGCGAGCGCGAGTGTGGTTCCGTCCGCCAGTTGGATGTCGAGGCTTTCACGCGGTGGTGTCGGTAGTCCATGGGAGCCCCAGATCCAGCAAGGTGTCCAGTCCGGCATGGCCGACATCGAGCACCGTGGTTCGAGGGTCCATAAAGAAGATGACCGATATCCCGGTCAGCGTCTGCTGCTCGGTCAGCGATTCGAGCAGCAGCCGGAACGCCGACCGCGACCTTCCGTTCCAGCCTCGGCGAAACACCTGTACTTCGAGGCCGCCCGCGAAAACTGGTGAGTCGCGATCGAGGAACCGTTCACGTATCACGCGATCCAAATCCGGGTCGGGTGACGACAGCAGTACGGACCGGTAGCCGTACCGATCGTCGATGCGCACCTGCAGAATCCCCATCACTCCAGACTCCCACGAGCACAAAGCAATCGAGAGGGAAAGCCCCACGCCCGCATCGGGTCGGGCTTGTGATCGGTGCCATACCGGCCGCTCGGTTGCGGTCGGTTACCGTGCAGTGGCGGCGTGGTGAGAGGGAGCGGGTTTGTCGGCGAGGGTGGTTCGGTGTTTGGTGCTGGTGGCGGTGGCCTTGTCGATGCTTGTGGTGGCGGGGTCGCAGGTTGATCCGGGGGCGCGGTTCTTTCATCAGAGTCTGCGATGGACGGCTTGCGGTGCAGCGGATCTGGATGCGGCGGGTGCTGAATGTGCCGATGTGCTGGTGCCATTGGACTATCAGCGGCTCGATGGACGTACGTTGCGGGTGGCGATTTCGCGGGTCAAGGCGACCGACCCGGCCAAGCGTGTCGGGGTGCTGCTGTCCAATCCGGGCGGTCCCGGCGCGGAGGGGCTCGACAGTGTCGATCTGCTCGGCGATGTGCTGTCGCCCGAGGTACGGGCGCGCTTCGATCTGATCGGGATGGATCCGCGCGGGGTCGGCCGCTCGGGGCGGACTCCGCGCTGTGGGTGGCCGGTCGGGGAGATGATCCACTCCGCGGGCATCGATCCGCAGGGTCTGGCGCGCGAAACCGGGCAGGCGGCACGCATGGCGAGCGGCTGCGTCACCGGCGATCCGGAGAAGGTGCGTCAGCTCACCACCCGCAACACCGCCCGCGACATGGACATCGTTCGAATCGCCTTGGGCGAGGAGAAGATCAGCTACTACGGCACGTCATACGGCACCTATCTCGGTGAGGTCTTCACGCAGATGTTCCCGCAGCGCAGCGACCGCATCGTCCTCGACAGCGCGATCGATCCGGACCGTTATTGGGAAGGGCTCGTTCAGGATTGGGGTGAGTCCGATGAACGGGCGCTGGACGACTGGTCGAATTGGGTTGCGGCGAAGGACGATACGTATCACTTCGGAGCCACCGCGACCGAGGTGCGTGCGACCGTGGTCGATCTGCTCGCGTCCGCCGCCCACCGCCCGATCGTCATCGAGGACTTCCCGATCGACGATCACTGGCTCCCATTCCTGCTGCACAATCTGCTGACCGACGCTCGCCGCAACCAGCCGCTCGCGGACATCATCCGCGAAATCGCCGACGCCGCAGGCGGTCCGCCGGTGCCCGCACGCTCGCCACGCCTGCGCGGCACCTTGCAGGTCCTGCGATCCGAGGAGAACTCCACCCTCGCCCAGATCGCCTGCGGCGACGCCGCCGCCCCCACCGACCCCGCGTGGTACGCCGCCAATATCGCGGCCACCCGCACTACCCAGCCCGTCTTCGGAGCGCTCGCGAACAACATCCAGCCCTGCGGATTCTGGCCCGCCCCGGCCGAATCGCCCACTCTCGTAAGGAATTCCGTCCCCGCTCTGATCCTGCAAGCCACCGGCGACGCCCGCACTCCCTACACCCACGGCATCCAACTGCACCATCACCTGACCGAATCCCGCCTGGTCACCCTGCAGGACGTCCGCATCCACATGACCTTCCGCCCCGACCTGAGCACCTGCGTCGACACCACCATCAACGCCTACCTCAGCACCGGAACCCTCCCACCCACCGACACCACCTGCTACGCCGACACGGCACCACAATGAGTCCAACAGATACCTAGAAATCGATGTAGGCGACGGGTCCGGCCGTCACCGGACCACGTCCGTGCTCGACTCTGATCGATCAGCCCTGGTACTGGGCGCTGATCAGGCCGGCGTTGTCGTCGGTGCAGAATGTCACGCCGTCGGGACGTACGTGGATATCAGCGGTTTGGATGACGCGGGAGCGGGAGCGGTGGGGGTCGATGAGGCGGGTGGGTGGCCCGGGCACCAGAGCTCCGACGGGGTTGGGGCGGTACGGGTTGCGAATGTCGAACACGCGGATGCCCGCGTTCTGATACGTGGCGAAGACCAGTTCGTCGGACACCAGGCTGCCGGGCCGGTTGTCGTGCAGTGCGCGTGGTCCGAAGCGGCCGCCTTTGGTCGGGTAGGACTGCTCATCGGGGGTCGGCAGGGTCGAGATGCTGATGGGATTGTTCGGGTCCGCGATGTCGAACAGCCACACGAACTGTGCGTCGCTGCCGGGCGGGTCCGCGGTTGCTTCGTCGGCGACCACGAGCAGGTCGCGGTTGCGCAAGGGCAGCGCCATATGGGTGTCGCCGCCGTAGGGCGGCGCCCATGTCCGATGCGAAATCAATTGGGGCGCATTCCGGTCGGTGATGTCGATCAAAGTCAGGCCACCGTCGCGCCAGCACGCGTAGGCGGTATCTTCGTCGACGACCGTGCGGTGGAGTGCGAATCGACGGCACCCCTGGTCCCACGACGGTGTCTCGCCGAGTGCGCGGTGCATGCCGGGAAGCCACCACCGTCCCGCCAATCGCGGGCGCGCCGGATCGTCGACATCGATGATCTGCAGTATGTGGTCGGTGAATCCGGGCGGACACACAGCGGCGTAAGCCCAGCGTCCGCCACTGAACCACAGTTGGTGGACATCCGACCCGGGCAAGTCGAGGTACGAAATCCTCACGGGCCGAATCGGTTCGGAGACGTCGTACACTGCTATCCCCGGCGTCTGCGCCGTATCGCCGACTGCGAGAGTGGTTTTGGGCCCGGCATTTGTCGACGGACCCGACGCGTGAGCGACCAGCAACAGATCGTCGGCACACTGCAGGTAGCCGTTCCACATATCGTGTGGTGCGGAATGGAATGCCACGGTGAACATGTCGCGCGGATCGCGGACGTCGATGATCGAGAATCCGCGCGAGAACAAGTGGCCGACATACAGGTGGCCACGGTGGTATTGGAGCTGTCGAGCATCGGGCCGCCCGCCTTGATCACAGTGCCCCAAGGCGGTGAACCGGTGCGCGATCTCAACCGGAGGTGGATCGGGGACGACAACCATTTCTGTCAGTCGTAGTCCACCGAGCGACCCAGCTCGGCCCATCGTTCATCTTCGGTGCGCAGATCCTTCATCACCTGTGCCACATGGTCGACGGCGCTGCGGCCCAACACCAGATGCCTGGGCGGTTCGCTCATGCGGGCTACATCGATCAGAACCTTCGCGACCTTGACCGGGTCGATCGGCTCGGTGCCGGTGACCGAGCGCAGGTAGCGCGCCATCGCTCCGACCGTGGGGTCGTACCGCGGTTCGATCGGCGGGATCGTCATCGACGAGCCGGCCCAATCGGTGCGCATCGCGCCCGGCTCGGCCAGCGTCACTTTGATACCCAGACCGGCCGTTTCCTCGGCCAGAACACCGGAGAACCCTTCGACGGCGAACTTCGCGGACTGGTAGGCGCCCACCCCTGGTGCGGTGAGTCGGCCACCGATGGAGGTGACCTGGATGAAATGGCCACTGCCCTGGGCCAGGAACACGGGTAGCGCCGCTTTGGTGACGTACACGGTGCCGAAGAAGCAGACCTCCACCTGGTCGCGGAAGTTGTCGAGGCTGATCTGCTCGATCGGCGCCAGGTCTGCATACCCGGCGTTGTTCACCACGACGTCGAGGCGACCGAAGGTCGAGACGGTGTCGTCCACCACGGTGCGAGCCTGTTGTGGGTCTCGCACATCGAGCACCGCGGTCAGCACTCGATCTCCGTACTGTTCAACCAGATTCGACATCGAGCCGACATCGCGCGCTGTCGCGACCACGCGATGGCCCGCTGCCAGTGCTTGTTCGACCACCGCGCGGCCCAGGCCACGCGAGCCACCGGTTACCAGCCACACCTGCCCCCTGGGCACTTGTGCGGGTTCGGTCATCGGACGCTCCTTCGTACTCGACGGACTCGTTGACGCTCAGTGTTGCGCGCCGACGTCCGGTCAACATGAGTCGATCTCGCCTCGAGCACGGTGCCGCGCTGCCCGTTCGGGGACTCGCTCATTCGACTCAGGTTAAGCACCGCGAGGGTTGCCAATGATCGTCTCAGCGAGTTTTTCCCGATCGAATCGAGGAGTAGAAATGAGCGATCACGACTTCTGGCCCGCCGGAGCACGACTGGCGGTGACGGTATCGATGCAGTTCGAGGCCGGCGGGCAGCCGATCAGTGGTGCGGGCGGACCGATCACCGAACCGATCGCGCCCGGCTACCCGGATCTGGGGCAGAACAGTTTCTACGAATACGGTGCGCGAGAAGGCGTACCGCGGCTGCTCGATCTCATGGACAAGCATTCGATCAAGTTGACGTCCTTCATGATCGGCGATGCGGTGCTCCGTCATCCCGATGTCGCCGCCGAGATCGTCAAGCGCGGCCACGAGGCCGGTGCGCACGGCCGCCGCTGGGCACCGCAGTACCACCTGCCCCGGGAGCAGGAAGCCGCGTGGATCGCCGACAGTGTCAGCGCGATCGAGGAGATCACCGGCACTCGTCCGACCGGCTACAACAACTATTGGATTCGGCCTGGAGTCAACACCCTGGAGCTGCTGGAGGAGCAGGGTTTTCGCTATCACATCGACGAACTGTCCGCCGATGAGCCATTTCTGCAGCGAATCAACGGCAATCCTTTTGCCACCGTGCCCTATTCGGTTCATCTCAATGACATCGCCAGCTTCGACTTTCCCGGCTTCTCCCCCACCGACTACGAACAGCAGCTCGTCGACGAGTTCGAGCAGCTGTACTCGGAGGGGGCAACACGTCGCCGCATGATGGTGATCGGCCTGCACGAACGGCTGTCGGGACGTCCGTCGCGAGTCCGGGTCCTCGACCGCGTGCTGAGCCGCCTGCGTGAACGCGAGGATGTCTGGTGGGCCCGTAAGGACGAAATCGCCCAGTGGGCTCTCGATCACCCCGACACGACGCCGTGGGTCGACCGCGATCCGGCGCCGATCAGCGGATTGCCCGGGCGCAGCGCATGATCCAGCACGTAGTCCTTATCAACTTCCGCCACGGCGTCCCGCAAAATACGCGCGCCGAATGTGTGCGACGGCTGCGCGAACTCGAGACTCTGGTTCCCGGTTTGCGCCGATGGCGAGTCGGCGACAACCTCAGCAGCTTGGCTCGAGCCTGGGATGTGGCCCTGACCGGTGAATTCGACCGCCTCGAGGATGTTTTCGCCTATCGTGCCCATCCCGCCCACCGCGCCGCACAGGACTTCGTCGACGCCCATGCCGCCGAGACGGTGGGGGTCGACTTCGATCCCGGTAACGGAGAGGACTGACCATGCCGACCACCCTGCGCAGCCGAGTCTGGCCCTTGTTGCAGTCTCTGGGTGTCGACGCTGTCTTCGGCAATCCCGGCTCTACCGAGTTGACCATGCTCGACGGATTTCCCACTGCCGAACTCGATTACCACCTCGGCTTGCAGGAAGCCGCGGTAGTGATGATGGCCGACGGCTATGCCCAGACCTCCCGCAAACCTGTGCTGGTCAACCTGCACACCGGTCCCGGCCTGGGCAACACGGTCGGCAGTCTGCTCACCGCACGCTGGAGCAGAGCGCCATTGATCGTGACCGCCGGTCAGCAGGTACGCGCGATGATCACCGACGAGCACTGGCTGGTGAACGTCGACGCCACGACTCTGCCCAAGCCGACGGTCAAATGGTCCTTCGAACCGCCCCGGCCCGAAGACGTCCCCGCGGCACTGGCCCGCGCTGTGCAGACCGCGCTGACTCCGCCGGCGGGCCCGGTGTTCGTCAGTCTGCCGATGGACGACTGGGAAGTGGAGATCGACGGGACCGGCATCGACGATCTGGCCGCGCGCCGCATCCACAGCCGCACCGCACTCTCGGCGCCGAATCGCGATCACATCGCCGCGGCCTTGCGCGAGGCCCGCAGTCCGGTGCTGGTGCTGGGCGCCGCCGCGGTGGCCCAACTCGAGGATTGGAAGGCTGCGCACCGTTTCGCCGAGCACGCCGGGCTGAGCGTGTGGGCCGCTCCCGCGTTGGGGCGCAACGTCTTCGACGAGACGTCCCCGCGCTTTCAGGGGTTTCTTCCGTTCGGTGCGGCCCCGATCGGGCATGCGCTCGCCGATCACGATCTGATCCTGGTCGTCGGCGCGCCGGTCTTCACCTGCTACCCCTACGCTCCCGGACGCTATATCGACACCGAGGCACAGCTCATCCAAATCACCGACGATCCGGCCGAAGCCGCCCGCGCCCCGCTGGGCACCGCCTTCCTGGCCGACCCCGGACAGGCGCTGGCCGATCTGGCAGAAGCAGTCGAACCGATCGATCGGATGCAGCCGCCACTCCGTCGCGTGGCCGTGCCGCCGCGACCGGGCGACGTCACGGCCGTCGACGTGTACGCGCACCTGGCCGCGAATCTGCCTGCCGGAGTGCGCATCACCCACGAGGCCCCCTCCAGTCTCGGTGAATTCCACGACCACATCCGGCTCCGCGAACCCGACTCGTTTCTCACCACGCCCAGCGGTGGTCTGGGGTACGGGCTCGCGGCCGGCGTCGGGGCCGCGATAGCCGATCCCGGCCGCCCGGTGCTGGCCATCATCGGCGACGGATCACTGCACTACAGCGCGACCGCGCTGTGGACGGCAGCCCGCGCCGGCGCGGCGATCGTCACCGTGGTGCTGGCCAACGGGGAATACGCGATCTTGAAGGCTTTCGCCGATTTCAACGAGCTGCGCGACCCGATCCCGGGACTCGATCTCCCCGGACTCGATGCGGTCGCGGTGGCTCGCGGGTACGGCGTCCCGGGCCGTCGCGTCGACGATCCGGTCGAGCTCGCCGCCGTGGTGGCCGACGCGCTGCGCTCCGGCCGCCCGGCGCTGTTCGAGATCGGCATCGACGCCGCCGTCCCGCCGCTGTTGTAAGTGACCGCGCGACAAGAGTATTGGGAACCTCGATGACATACACCCACGCGGCTCGACCGGCCCACACCTCACCGGAGAACCAAATCCGCCTGCCGTTTCTCGGCGCCCCGGAAACCGTGCTCGTCGGCGCGGAGCATACCGGCGGTGAGTTCGCCCTGCTGCGCAGTGGCGGACCGCACGGCCACTCCAGCCCCTGGCATCGGCACCTGTGGGCGACGGAGACCTTCATCGTCGAGGAGGGCGACGTACTGCTACGCGTCGGGGACGAGGAATTCCTGGCAGCCGCCGGACACGCGGTCGTACTGCCCCGCGGGATCCCGCACGGGTTCGTCGTGGTCAGCGATTCGGCTCGGTACCTGACCCTGCACACACCGGCTGGATTCGAGTCCTTCGTCGCCGATGTCAGTGCGGCCGGCACCCCGGGGTCGCCTCCCGATCCCGCGATGCTGCGTGAGCTGGCGGCACGGCACGGCATCGAGATCCTCGGACCGGGGATCGGCGCGCCGGCGCAGTCGTGAGATCGAGTGGCGGGCAGGCACATGACTCATGTTGAGGACCGAATACTGCCCCAGACTCGGCTCATGAGCACAGTGACCGAACCGGCCAACGGGTGGCATTGGCGGGAGTGGTCCGCCGAGCTGGCCGGAACCGCGATCCTCATGTTCGCGGTCGTGACCGCGAAAGACATCGCGGTCCGGCTTTGGCCGACGACGGGCGATTTCACGCTGCGTGTGACCCTGGTCGGCACCGTAGCCGGGCTGATCGTGATCGCGGTCGCCTACAGCCCGCTCGGCCGGCGCTCCGGTGCCCACCTCAACCCCGCGGTAACGCTGGGTCTGGCGGCCCAGAAGACCGTCGGCACAGCCGATGTCGCGGGCTATGTGGCCGCGCAACTGCTCGGTGCGCTGCTCGGTGTCGCGGCCGCACGGCTGTGGGGACCCTCGGTCGCCGCTCCGGCGGTGCACTGGGCGCTCATCGCGCCGGGTGAGGGGATCACGACGACCGTTGCCACCATCGTCGAGGCGGCCGCCACCGCGGCACAGCTCGCGATCGTGTTCGTGCTGCTGCATTCGCCACGCTGGGCACGGTGGGCTCCGATCGTCGCGGCCGTGCTGCTGAGCACCGCCATCGTCGCCCTGGCCGCGATCAGCGGTGCCGGATTCAACCCGGCCCGCGCCTGGGCCCCCGATGTGCTGGCGGCCGAATACCCGGGGATCTGGGCATATGTCGTGGGTCCGGTCGCGGGAGCGTTGATCGCGGCCGCGCTCTCGTCCCTCGACGGGCGGCCGGTCACGGGCAAGCTGGTTCACGACCCGAACCTGATGTGCCACATGCGATGCGCACTGCCCCATACGCCGGCCGCCGTCTCGAGCCCCGATGGATCACCGCATCGGCGCGCGGTCCTCGATTAGGCTTGTGACACGGCTCCATCGGGTTATCGGGAGGAGAACCGGGCGTGGATGAGAGGCCGATCTCGGGCCGCGGCCCCAGGCTGCAGGGACGTGAAGAGATCACAACGCTGCTGCGGGCCTTCGTGGTTGGGCAATCGGATGCGGCATCGATGCTGTTGGCGGGTCCGGACGGCTCTGGCCGGACCGCATTGCTCGCCACGGCCGGGGGCTACGCGGCTGCGGCCGGAACCCGGTTCGTGGCCGTGCGTGGCGGCGATTCGCCCGCCCCCTACGGGCTGTGGCGTGAGATCGTCGAGACCTTGGCGCCCGCAGTCCAACTGCTGCCCGCTCCGCATCGGAAAGTCCTCTCCGAGGCCCTGTCCGGGTCGGGCGCGAGCGTTCAAGCGCGGCTGATCCTCGCGACGGCAGCACTGAACATCGTGCGCAACGCCTCACGCTCCTCCCCGCTGGTGATATCCGTCGATGACGCGCACCGGCTCGACCCCGACAGCGCCGATCTGCTGGCATTCGTCGCCCGCCGCCTGGCAGGCAGCGGGAGCAGACTGCTGATCACCTCGCGGCCGGGCGACGCGGTGATCGAACGTGCGGTGGACACCGCCGTAAGCCTCGAGCCGCTGTCGGCGATCGCCTCTCAATGTCTGCTGCGCAACGTATTTCCGTATTTGACGACCACGACGCGGACGGCCATCGCGATCGCGGCGCGGGGAAATCCGAAATCCCTCATCGACCAGGGCTACGCCGCGCTGATGGCGAGCGGGGCTTCTTCACCGCAACCCTCCGAAGCACTGGCCGACCTATTGACTCGGGCCGCCGATCGCGCACGCGCCAATGGCGAAGTACGCACTGCGGCAACCACATTCGCCCGGGCCGCCGAGCTGAGCCCACGTCCGGCGGATCAGGCGCGCCGATTTGCCCTGGCAGCGTGCGCGCTGGCCGATGTCACCGGCGACGTCGCAGCGGTACGACGCTGGCATCACGCCGCCGCTGCGGCCGGTCACGGCCGCGGTGAGGGCGGCGCGCCCCTGGCGCTGGTCGTCGCCGAC
>NZ_JBSGBY010000018.1:0-34618 GCF_053601505.1 Nocardia sp. NPDC004722 | reverse complement strand
CGGCCGAATCCGCTCTCAACACCGCGCGCAAGCTGCTCGGTGAGGGCCGCCTGGTCGGGCTCTACCCGGAAGGCACCCGCTCCCCGGACGGCCGCACCCCCAACGACTTAGGAACTGATCATGAGCAATATCGCTTTCATCGGCCTCGGCATCATGGGCAGCCCGATGGCCGTCCACCTGCAGAACGCGGGCCACACGGTCAAGGGCTTCGACCTGAACCCGTCCAACGCGCAGAAGCTGGTCGACGCCGGCGGCCGCGCCGTCACCTCGATCGCCGATGCCGTGCGCGGCGCGGATGTCGTCGCCGTGATGGTGCCGGACTCCCCGCACGTGCAGGCCGTACTCGCCGGTGAGAAGGGCGTTTTCGAGACCGCCGAGGCCGGCGCGCTCATCATCGACTTCTCCTCGATCCGCCCGGACGTCACCCAGGATCTGGCCAAGCAGGCCGCCGAGCGTGGCTTCCGCCTGATCGACGCCCCGGTCTCCGGCGGCGAGCCGGGTGCCGTGAACGCCACCCTGTCGATCATGGTCGGCGGTTCGGCCGAGGACTTCGCCACCGCGAAGCCGTTCCTGGACACCGTCGGCAAGACCGTCGTGCACGTGGGCACCAACGGCGCGGGCCAGACCGTGAAGTCGGCCAACCAGCTCATCGTGGCCACCAACATCCAGGCGCTGGCCGAGGCCGTGGTCTTCCTCGAGGCGTACGGCGTCGACCTGGGCCCGGCCCTCGATGTCCTCGGCGGCGGCCTCGCCGGTTCGGCCGTGCTGAACCAGAAGCGCGACAAGATGGCCAACCGCGAGTTCGCCCCGGGCTTCCGTATCGACCTGCACCACAAGGACATGGGCATCTTCACCACCGCCGCCCGCGAGGCCGGACTGGTGACCCCCGCCGGCTCGCTGATCGCGCAGCTGGTTGCCTCGGCCCGCGCCAACGGCGACGGCCACCTGGACCACTCTGCACTGCTGCGCGGCGTCGAGCGCCTGAGCGGCAAGCTGGACAAGGAGAACTGAGCACTATGGCACGCATGCGTACCGTCGACGCGGCGGTCCTGATCCTGGAAAAGGAAGGGGCCACACAGGCTTTCGGCCTGCCCGGCGCCGCGATCAACCCGTTCTACTCCGCCATGAAGAAGCACGGTGGCATCAAGCACGTGCTGGCCCGCCACGTCGAGGCCGCTTCGCACATGGCCGAGGGCTTCACCCGCGCCCAGGCCGGCAACATCGGTGTCTGCATCGGCACCTCCGGCCCCGCGGGCACCGACATGGTGACCGGTCTGTACTCCGCCTCGGCGGATTCCACTCCGATCCTGTGCATCACGGGCCAGGCGCCCGTGGCCAAGCTGCACAAGGAGGACTTCCAGGCCGTCGACATCGCGTCCATCGCGAAGCCGCTGGCCAAGTGGGCGACCACCGTGCTGGAGCCCGCCCAGGTGCCCGGCGCCTTCCAGAAGGCGTTCTGGCTGATGCGCGAAGGCCGTCCGGGCCCGGTGCTCATCGATCTCCCGATCGACGTGCAGCTGGCCGAGATCGAGTTCGACATCGAGACCTACGAGCCGCTGCCGGTCACGCGTCCCGCCGCTACCCCGGCGCAGGCCGCCAAGGTGCTGCAGATGCTGAACGCCGCCAAGCGTCCGCTGATCATCGCGGGCGGCGGCATCATCAACGCCGACGCCTCCGAGCTGCTGGTGAAGTTCGCCGAGCTGACCGGTGTCCCGGTCGTCCCGACCCTGATGGGCTGGGGCACCCTGCCCGACGACCACGAGCTGAACGCGGGCATGGTCGGTCTGCAGACCTCCCACATCTACGGCAACGAGTCGCTGCTGGAGTCCGACTTCGTGCTGGGCATCGGCAACCGGTGGGCCAACCGCCACACCGGCGCGCTGGACGTCTACACCAAGGACCGCACCTTCGTGCACGTCGACATCGAGCCGACCCAGATCGGCCGCGTGTTCGCGCCCGATTACGGTGTCGTCTCCGATGCCGGTGCGGCACTGGAGCAGTTCATCGCCGTCGCCGAGTCGCTGGACAAGGTCGGCTCGCTGACCGACCACAGCGCGTGGGTCAAGCAGGTGCGTGCCAAGCGCGCCACCGGACAGCGCAAGACCCACTTCGACAACGTGCCGCTGAAGCCGGCGCGTGTGTACGAAGAGATGAACAAGGCGTTCGGCCCGGACACCCGCTACGTGACCACCATCGGTCTGTCGCAGATCCAGGCGTCGCAGATGCTGCACGTGTACAAGCCGCGGCACTGGATCAACGCCGGTCAGGCCGGGCCGCTGGGCTGGACCCTGCCCGCCGCGCTGGGTGTGGCCACCGCCGTCAAGGACGAGCCCGTGGTGGCGCTGTCCGGTGACTACGACTTCCAGTTCCTGATCGAGGAATTGGCCGTCGGCGCGCAGTTCAACATCCCGTACATCCATGTGCTGGTGAACAACTCGTACCTGGGCCTGATCCGTCAGGCGCAGCGGGCGTTCGAGATGGACTACTACGTCCAGCTGGACTTCGAGAACATCAACTCGCCCGAGGTCAACGGCTACGGCGTGGACCACGTGAAGGTGGCAGAGGGCCTGGGCTGCAAGGCGATTCGCGTCTTCAACCCCGAGGACATCGGCCCGGCCTTCGAGAAGGCCAAGTCGCTGATGGCCGAGTACAAGGTGCCGGTCGTGGTCGAGTGCATTCTCGAGCGTGTCACCAACGTGTCCATGGGTGCGGCCGGGATCGACGCGATCACGGAGTTCGAGGAGCTGGCCTCCGCGTTCGCCGACGCACCTACCGCAACCGTTCCGCTGGACTAAGAGGATTCCCTTCATGGCTCGTGTACTGATCGCCTCCGACAAATTCAAGGGCTCGCTGACCGCGGTGCAGGTCGGGGCGGCCGTGCGGGCCGGAATCCGGCGGGCACGACCCGACGCCCAGGTGTCGGTGGTGCCCGTGGCCGACGGCGGTGACGGCACCGTCGCCGCCGCCCTCGCGGCAGGCTTCGACGCGGTTCCCTTGACCGCGTCGGGGCCGACCGGGGAACCGGTGCTGACCGCCTACGCCCGCCGAGAGGATCTCGCCGTTGTCGAGATGGCGGACGTGTCGGGCCTGGTGCGGCTGCCGGACGGCCTGCTGCGACCGATGACCGCCACCAGCCGGGGAACCGGCGAGGTGATCGCGTCCGCGGTCGCCGCGGGATGCCGCCGCATCGTGCTCGGCATCGGCGGCAGCGCCGGAACCGATGGTGGCGCAGGCATGTTGGAAGCGCTCGGCGCTCGCCTGCTGGACGCCGACGGGTATCCCGTCGGCGACGGCGGAGCGGCTCTCACCCGGGTGCACAGCATCGACCTGACCGCCCTGCGGGAGCGGATGGACGGCGTCGAGGTCATCGTGGCCTGCGATGTCGACAACCCGCTCACCGGTCCTTATGGGGCCGCTGCGGTCTACGGACCGCAGAAGGGCGCCGATCCGGCCCAGGTGGCCGAGCTGGATGCCGCTCTCGGGCAGTGGGCGCAGCGTCTGGCCGCGGAACTCGGGTCGGATCGGCGTGAGACGGCGGGCGCCGGCGCCGCGGGGGGTGTCGGATTCGCCGCGCTCGCGGTGCTGGGCGCCACCCTGCGGCCGGGCATCGAATTGATGCTGGAGCTGGTCGGTTTCGAGTCGCAGCTGGCCGGGGTGGATCTGGTGATCACCGGTGAGGGCAAGCTCGACGAGCAGACCCTGCACGGCAAGGCCCCGGCCGGGGTCGCGGCCGCCGCACGCGCTGCGGGCGTGCCGGTGGTCGCGGTCTGCGGCCGCAACACGCTGTCCGAGGATCGCCTGCACGGCGCCGGATTCGCCGCCGCCTACTCGCTCATCGAGATCGAACCCGACGAGGCGCGCTGCCTGTCGGCCGGAGCGATGTTGTTGCAGCAGCTCGGTTTCCGGGTTGCCGAAGACTATCTGCTGGTCGCCGAGCAGGCGGGAGGCGTTTCGTGAAGCTGTTGCGTGTCGGCGCGAAGGGCTCGGAAAAGCCTGCCGCGCTGGATGATTCGGGAGTGCTGCGGGACCTGTCGGCGATCGCGGCCGAGATCGACGGGCAGCTGCTCGGCGATCCCGCCGCGCTCGGCGCGGTGACGCGGGCGCTCGCGTCCGACAACCTGCCCGAGCTCGACGCCAGTCAGCGCATCGGCGCCCCGATCGCGCGGCCCGGCAAGGTGATCGGCGTCGGCCTCAACTACACCGACCACGCCGCCGCCATCGGCGCAGCCATTCCGGACCGGCCGGTGGTGTTCCTCAAGCCGGGCACCACGATCAGCGGGCCCTACGACGCCATCGAGATTCCGCGCGGCAGCCGCGCCACCGACCACGAGGTCGAGTTGGGTGTGGTGCTCGGGCAGCGGCTGCGCGACTGCGCCGATCCCGCCGCCGCGCTGGGGGCGGTCGGCGGGTACGTCACCGCCAACGACGTAACCGAACGCAATGGCATCGCGGGCGAACCGACCTGGGTGAAGGGCAAGTCCTACGACACCTTCACGCCCATCGGGCCGTGGCTGGTCACGCCCGACGAGATCGATTCCCCGCAGTCGCTGTCGCTGCAACTGTGGGTGAACGGTGAACGGCGGCAGTCGGGTTCGACCGGGGACATGGTCTCCGGGGTCGGCGAGCTGCTGGTGTACCTGAGCTCGCTGATGACGCTGGAACCCGGCGATCTCGTGCTCACCGGGACCCCGGCGGGAGTCGCGGTCAGCCGGCCGGAACCGAAACCGTATCTGCGCGACGGTGATGTCATCGTCGTGGAGGTCGCGGGACTGGGACGGCAACAGACATTGGCCACCGGCATGCGCGGGTGAGGATTCCCGAGGAGGCGTGGTAGGCGCAGCTGGGGTGCCGGTTACGTCGCCGCGGGAGTATTCGAACGGCCCGGTCGCTGTGGAGACCGGGCCGTTCGTCCTGTCTCAGGACTTGTTGCCGCCCAGGCTGAATCGCACGCCATTGGGATCGGCGACGGCCGCCATGCGGCCGTACGGAGTGTCCTCGGCCGCCGCCACGACGCTGCCGCCCAGCTCGAGCACCTTGGCGACGCTGGCATCCACATCCTCGACCCCGAAGTAGACGGTCCAGTAGCCGGGCACGCCCGGCGGTAGGAAGTTCGTCGAGTCCATCACGCCGCCGAGCATCGGGGTGGTGGAATGGATTGTGGTGTAACGGAATTCGGGGGCATCGGAGATCGTGAACGGGTCCTGCCAGCCGTAGACCTCACGGTAGAACTTCAAGGCGTCGTCGTAGCTGCGGGTGTGGAGTTCGAACCAGGACGGCGCGCCTACATGGTCCTCCCAGTGACCGCCGCCGACGATGCCGCGCTGCTCGAAACCGGTCATGGTGCCGGACTGCCAGACACCGATGCCGACGCCGCCGTTGTCGCCGAAGACCGCGAACTTGCCGAGATCGCCGACCTCCATCGGCGGGACCACGACGATGCCGCCGGACGCTGCCACGGCTTGCGCGGTCTTTTCGGCGTCCTCGCTGGCCAGATAGACGGTCCACTGGTTCGGGCCGCCGTTGCCGTCATTGACCATGCCGCCCGCGACGGCCTTGCCGTCCTTGCGGAACGTGATGTAGTTGCCGTGCTCCGGCGCGATATCGGCGGTCCAGCCGAACAGGTCGCCGTAGAAGGCGATCGCGCCGTCGGTGTCGGTGGTGAACAGGTCGGTCCAGATCGGGTCGCCCGGGCGCGCTGTGTAGGACATGTGAACTCCTCGGATCGGTGTCTTTCGCTCCCGGGAATGCAGACGAGGCGCGGCCCGGGAACTCATCGGAAGAGCAGAGCCCAGCTCAGGGCCCAGGCCAACCATACGAAGCCGGTGGCGGTCAGGGCGGAATTGGCGAACCGGTGGGTTGTGGACAGTGCGGTTCGGTGCCGGATCGTGGTGACCGTGGTGGAGGCCAGCAGGGCGGCGGTGGCCAGGGCCAGCAGTTGGAGCGCGAGCCAGGGGAGGGGACGGTGCAGGATGACGGGGCCGAGGGAGTGTGCGCCGGTCGCGTAGAGGGACAGCAGGTAGCCGACCGTGGCGAGGGTGGTGAAGAGGCCGGTCACCGCGAGCCATCGAGGGGCTCGGCGGGACCGCTGGGCGGTGCGTATTCCCTTGTTCGCGAACGAAATTCCCGCGTATCCGAGGAAGACCGCGACGATCAATCCGAGCGCGATCGTTTGCAGGGCCGGGGAGGACCACGGGGCGTCGTCGCCGGGATCGTGGCTGGTCCTGGCCTGTGCCGGAAACTGGTCCACGGAGGAGGCGGGCGGGGTTCCGTCGGCGATCTGCCGCAGCCAGGCGCTCATGGCGTCGAGGTAGGCCGGAGCGAAATCGCCTGGTGGAATGGGTGATTCGTACGACGGGCCGACACGGTCGAAGCCATTGGTGGTGGCGCGGCCATTGTGGGCGGCGTCGAGGAATCTGAGGGTCACGCTGGGATCGGCGGCCAGCGCCGCACGGAATACCGCCGCGCTCTCCGCCGGTGGTTCCTGGACATCGTGGCTTCCCCACAGTCCTAGTACGGGAATGCGCAGGCTGCGCAGGGCGGGCAGGGGGTCGAAATCGGCGGCGGGGAACAGTCCGGCGGCATCGATGAGGCGGGCGGCGGGGCCGGACACGGTGGTGGCGAGCGGTCCGGAATCACCGTGGTGGCGTAGCTGATTCGTCAGATTCCAGGTCTGGGTTCGCAGCGGCGTGAAGCCGGACGCTCCGAGGGTGATCAGGAACGCCACCTCGTTCGAGCGGGAGGCCGCGAGCGGAGCCACCCAGCCGCCCTCGCTGAAACCCCACATCCCCACCTGATTCGGGCGCACCCCTGGCGTCTCGCGGAGAACATGGACGGCGGCGAGGGCATCGTCGGCCAGGAGGCTCAGATCTCGGTGGGTCATGGAATAGCCGTCGGTGCGCTTGTCGTAGACGAGGGTGGTGATGCCCATCGCGGCGAAGGCTTCGGCCTCGCGTCGGTACTCCTGGCGAGGGCCGGGGCCGGATCCGCCGACCAGCACGATGCCGGGAGTTTCGGAAGATGCTGTGGTGGGCGTGAATACGGTGGCGTGCAGGGTCAGGCCGTTGCCTCCGGCGAAGGTGACGTCGTGTGAACCGGCGTCAGGAGTCGCCGACGCGGGGGACGCCGACAGGGGTAGCAGGGCGAGAAGAATGGTCAAAAGGGTGAACGGGAGCAGGGCCCGTCCGACTCGGGCCTGTATCGACATCTCACATCTCCGGGAAGCTGAACATGCGTAGCAGCACGGCTTTTCGGCCGTCGTCGGGCTGGCTCTCGTCTTCGCTCGCGCGGAAGCGTTTGACCAGCGCTATGTACTCCTCGAAGAACTCCTCGAAGCGCGCCTGATCTACGCGGATCGTGGAGCGGGAGTAGGTGAAAGCGTCGGCCCACGAACCCATCTCATCGGCGTGCCGCTCGAAAGACTCATACAGTTCGCAGACCTCGGCTAGATGCTGGCGTGCGATCTCCGCACTGGCCGTGCGCATTTCCTCGGTCTGACCGCTGTAGCGGGGGAACCTCCGATCCCTCGGCACTGCCCGCCACCACCGCTCCTTGCCGGTGGAAAGTTCCGGAACTTCCTCGGCGAAGCCGTATTTGGCTAACTGCCTCAGGTGATAGCTGGTCAACCCGGTGTTCTCGCCGAGCGCCTGCGCCAGGCTGGTCGCATTCACCGGCCCGGCCCGCAACTGCTCTTCGATCCGTCTTCGCAGGGGGTGTGCGAGGAGGCGGAGGACTGCGACGTCGGTGATGAATTCTGGTTCCGGCTGATCGGCCATGTCTCAACGGTAGCGGTGAAAAGAGTGTTTGCAAAGAGCCTTTGCGATCCGAAAGGGTTATTAGCCAATGATTTACAGGGCGTGTTGCTTGATCGCGCTGTCGTGTCTCTCTAGTCGAAACTATGATCGATAGCATGAACGACATCGCAGATGAGATGGCTACCGCGCAAGCGGTTGTCGCCCACCTGCGTGCCGTGCACTCACAGATTGCTGCGTTGCAAGCCGAAGAGGTGGCGTTGATGACCAGCCTCTACCACCTGCGTCGCGAACAGCAGCTCGACCTGGGCGTGAGCAACCTCAACGCGGGTGAGGACACCGCCACCGAAATCGGTATCGCCCTGAAGGTTTCACAAGCTTCCGCCGACGGCCTGATCGCGCTCGGCTTGGATTTGGAGAACCGCTACCCGGCCACCCGTGAAGCCTTCGCCGAAGGTCGCATCGATCTCGCGCAGACCCGTGCGATCAGCAAGTCGCTGACCAACGCTTCGGAGGAGCTCCTCGCCGAGCTGGAGCCGAACCTCGCCGTCTACGCCGAAAACGCTGAGCCGCAACGTATCCGCCGCACCGCCCGCCGTCGCCTCCTCGAAGCCGACCCGGCCGGTCAAGCCGCGCGACGCAAGGCCGCCGAGGCTGACCGGTACGTCTCGATCACCGCCCACGACGACGGCACTGCGCTGCTTGACGGTGTCCTGCCCGCCGCAGGTGGCCAAGCCGTCTATGAACGCCTCCGCGAGATGGCATCGGGCCAGTGCTGCCGCAAGGACCCGCGTACCGTCGCTCAGCGCCGCGCCGACGCCCTCGTGGCCCTCGCCGATGGCACCGGCCGCCTGATCTGCCAGTGCGGCCAGGACGATTGCCCCCGCGCCGTCGTCGGTGAGACCGCGGTCGCGCGCAAAGCCCTTGTCCAGGTCGGCGTCTCCGCGGAAACCCTGGCCGGTCTGCAAGACAACCCGGCCCTGCTGTCCGGTCTCGGCGCGATCGACCCGGACCTGGCCCGCCAAATCGCCCGCCACGCCCGCTTCGAGATCATCACCCCCACCACCACGCCCGCCGGTATTGCGGAAACCGGCTCCGCCGCAGCGACCGTCACCACTCCCGATGCCATCCGCACCCTCGCTACGGCCGGGCCTGCGGCCACCGCGGCAACCGCTGTTGCGGAAACCGGCTCCGCCGCCCCGGGTGCGTCCACCGTCTCCCACAACACCCCCGAGACCGCAACCGCACCGGCAGGGGACAGCACCACCCACGCCGCCACACCGGGGCCCGCCACCATCGCGACCGCCAATCATGCCTCCACCCGTCAGGGCGACAACCCAGTCACCGCAACCGAACTGCGCTACCGGCCCGGGGCCCGCATCGCCCGCCAAGCTCGCGCGATCGACGGGATCTGCCGTGCACCCGGCTGCCACATTCCGGCTGCCGCCAGCGATCTCGATCACCAAGACCGGTTCGACCACAGCGACCCGCAAGCCGGGGGCCACACCACCGAGGACAACCTCGGGGCGCGCTGCCGCCGACACCACCGCCTCAAGACACTCGCCGACAATCACGCCAACGGCTGGACCGTTCGCCACCACCCTGGCCGGGTCGTCGAATGGTGCACGCCCACCGGGGAATCGGTCACGACCGAACCCGAAGGCAGCCTCTACCTCTTCCCGACAACTGTCGTGCCGCCGGTCACCGCCGACGGTGTTCCGGACGCTGAGCCGACCGGGTCGATTTTCGATCCGGGGGTCGCGGTCAACATCATGACCGAGCTCGTCCACGTGTACACGACCCCGGAACAACGCCGCCAGCAGGCACGCGCCCGCGCTTCGCGACGGGCCGGGATCAACATGTGATTCGGCGGCTCGAGGCCAGGTAACTCGGGGGGAAGACTACTCGCGTGCTTGCGCCGCAACGGGATTGCGTCGAGGTGGCATGTACCGGAAGTGTGGTGGCGTCGCCTGCCCTACCGGACTTTCGCTGACGCGACTTGGGAGCCGTGACTCGCCTACCGGCCCACGGACTGCACGGATCACCTTTTAGGGACAAAACGAGGGAGGGGTGCGTGTCTGGGGATTGGTGTGGGGGTGGGCGGGTAGGTTTTGGTGGGTTGCTAAACCGTTGCTCTCTTTGTGGTTGTCCAGTTTAGGAGGCTGCGTGAGTTCTGTTATTGATGATGCGCCGTTTACCTCGTTTCATAAGAGGTTGGCTGTGGCTTGTTCTGGTGGGCCGTTGCTTGATGGGTACATTCTCAGCATCGTGGGGACGGCGCTCATTGGGATGAACGCTGAGTTGGATTTGAGTACCGGGGATGTTCAGTTGATCGGGGCTTCGGCGCTGATTGGGATGTTTGTGGGTGGGGCCTTGTTCGGGGTGTTGACGGACAAGGTGGGGCGGGAGGTTATGTATACCGCTGACTTGGTGGTGATGGGGGCTTGTTCGATTGCTTCGTTTTGGGCTGAATCTGTTTGGCTTATTGTGATTTTGCGGTTTGTGTTGGGGATGGCGGTGGCGGCGGATTATCCGATTGCTACTTCGTTGCTGGGGGAGTGGTTGCCGGTGAAGCAGCGGGGGAAGTTGCTGGGGTTTCAGATTGTGGCTTGGTATTTGGGGTCGGTGCTCGCGTATGTGGTGGGGTATCTGCTGTTGACGTTCGGGGGGAATGGGAGTTGGCGGTGGCAACTGGCCAGTGGGGCGGTGTTGTGTGCGTTCTTTCTGGTGATTCGGCAGAGTACGGCGCCGGAGTCGCCGCGGTGGTTGGCTCAGCATGGGAAGGCGGATCGGGCCGCGGCGATGATTCAGAAGTATCTGCATGTGCGGGTGGATCCGGCGTCGCTCGTGGAGTCGGCTGAGCCGGTGGCGCACGGGTCGTTGCGGGAGTTGTTCCGGCCTGCCTATCGCAAGCGGACGATCTTCTGTAGCGGGTTCTTTCTGTGTCAGGTGGCGGTGTTGTTCGCGATGCTGACGTTCGGTCCGCAGATTCTCGCCTCGTTCGGGTTGCCCGCGGGGACCTGGATGGACACCCTCGGGACCGCGCTCATCAGCTTGGTGTTCCTGCTCGGCTGCCTGCCGGCCATGCGGTTGATCGATACGGTCGGGCGGCGGCCGACGATCGTGTGGTGCTTCGGGTTGATGATCATTCCGGTGTTGTTCATCGGAGTCTGGCCGTCCATGCCCGCGATACTCGGGTTCGCGATGTTGTGCCTGTACGCGTTCTTCTGTGGCGGGCCCAACGTGCTGGACTGGACGTATCCGAATGAACTGTTCCCCACGCACATTCGCGCTACGGCGGTCGGGTTCGCGACCTCGATCAGTCGGGTGGGGGCGGCGTTGGGGACCTATCTGCTGCCCTGGTCGCTTGATCATCTCGGGATGGGGCCGACGTTCCTGTTCGCGGCGGCGGTGACGGCCGTCGGGTTCGGCATCTGTGTGTGGGGCGCTCCGGAGACCAAGGGGCATCGGCTGGAATCGGCTGCGGCGGTGGGCGGCATGACAACTGTCATGGCGGAGAAGTGATGGTTGGCAGATTCGGGGCGGGGCGGATCTTCGTACCGTTTTTCCTGTAGCGATCAAACGATTACAGGAGTTCCGAAATGGCTGATCACACCCTCGCTGTGAACGCGCCGCAGGGGGCGGAGACTCGTCCGAATCTGCTGCGCATGCTTGCCCCGACCATCCGCGATATCGCGGTGCCGCTGGCCGCCTACTACGGGCTGCACGCCGCGGGGTACTCCGATTTCTCCGCGCTGCTGGCGGGTGCGGTGATCTCGGGGATCATGGTCATCGTCGAGGTGGTGCGGGCTCGGCGGGTGGATGCCATGTCGGCGCTCATCCTGGCCGGGTTCGTGTTCGGGATCGTCAGCTCGATGATCAGTGGTGATGCTCGCATGATGATCGTGCGGGACTCGCTCACCACCGGGGTTATCGGCATCGCCTTCGCCGTCAGCGCTTTGGTTGGCAAGCCGCTCACGTATGTGGCTGCGCGGAAGGCGTTTTCGGGGTCGCCGCAGAAGCTGGCCGAGATGCAGTACAAGTTCGACAACATTCCCCTGGTGCGGCGCACGCACAACCGGATCGCGGCCATGTGGGGTGCGGGGATGATCGGTGAGGCGGCGGTGCGGGTGGTGCTCGCCTACCAGTTGCCCATCCACACCATGGCGTGGCTGTCCAGCGTGCTGATGATCGGTGTCACCGCGACGCTGATGGTGATCACGATGCGAACGGTCAAGCGGGCCAGGCAATCTGAGCAGTCGATGGAACCGGGTTACGCTTCGGGGCATGAGTGAGGGTTCGGCTCCGAGAAGCACATTGACCGGAACGGCTCGGGTCGAAGCGTTCAGCGACGGGGTGATGGCGATTGCCATCACCCTGTTGATTTTGAATATCCAGGTGCCGCCCCACGAACCGGGGCGGCTCTTGCAGGAGCTGGGGCATATCTGGCCGGTCTATCTGGCCTATCTGGCGTCGTTCATGACCATCGGTGTGGTGTGGATGAACCACCACACCTTCTTCGGAAGGCTGCGCAGCATCGACCATGTGCTGCGGTGGTGGAATCTCATGCTGCTGCTGGGGGTTTCGCTGGTGCCCTTCCCGACCATCGTGGTCGCCGACAATCTGGTGCACGGGACGCACCGCGATGCCACGGTCGCGGTGGCGCTGTACGGGATCGTGGGGGTGATCATGACGATTCCGTGGGCTCCCATGTGGCGGCAGCTCGAGAAGCGGCCGGAGATGTTGAAGGCGGGGCTGGGGGCGGATTACGCGCGGCGGGAGCGGTGGCGGGCCTGGCCGGGGATTCTCGTCTACGCCGCCACCATCGGGATCGGGTTTCTTTCCCCGATCACGGCTCTGGTGCTGTATCTGCTGGTCTCGACGTTCTACGGGGTGAGCAACAAGGGGTGGACGTCGCCGAGCGATCCGGATCCGGATGAAGAGTAGCCCTTGCGGATTTAAGCGATTGTGATTAACTCGGCCGGGTGGACAGCATGAGCGTGGCCGGCGGGCAGCCCACCCAGATCGCCTGGGTGGTCGAGGACATCGCGGCGAGCGAGAAATTCCTGGGAACCTTCCTGGGGGTGCGCAAGTGGATGCGGATGCCGGAGGTCCGGTTCGCGCCGGAGACCACGGTCTACCGGGGCGAACCGGCCGATTTCACGGCACACATCGCGCTGTCCTACGCCGGTGACATGCAGCTCGAACTGATCCAGCCGGTGACCGGGCGATCCATCTACACCGAATTCCTCGAACGCGGCGGTGCGGGCCTGCACCACATCTGCCTGGAACCCGCCGACTTCGATGCCGTGTTGAAAGACGCTGCGGCGCAAGGGATCGACGTGGTGCAGCAGGGGGATATGGGCGGGCAGATGCGGTTCGCCTACCTGGACGGGGCGGCGGCGGGGGTGCCGTTCATCGAACTCGCCGAGATCGGGCCGAACATGCGGCTGTTCTTCGAGCAGATCAAGAAGGATGCGCAGTGAGCACAGTGATACCGGAAACCCTGGCCGCCGAGGCGATTACCGCGTGGTCCGATGAGGTCGACGTGGTGGTCGTCGGATTCGGGATCGCGGGCGGGTGCGCGGCGGTCGAGGCTGCGGCTCGCGGGGCCCGCGTACTGGTTTTGGAGCGTGCCGGGGTCGCCGGCGGGACCACCGCGCTCGCGGGCGGGCACTTCTACCTCGGTGGCGGGACGGCCGTGCAGGAGGCAACCGGGCATCCGGATTCCGCCGAGGAGATGTACAAGTACCTGCTCTCGGTGTCGCGAGATCCGGAACCGGAGAAGATCCGTGCCTACTGCGACGGCAGTGTCGAGCACTTCGACTGGCTCGAGAGCCTCGGGTTCGAATTCGAACGCAGCTACTACCCGGAGAAGGCGGTTATTCAGCCGGGTACGCAGGGGCTGATGTACACCGGGAACGAGAAGGTTTGGCCCTATCGGGAGCAGGCTGTTCCCGTGCCGCGCGGGCACAAGGTGCCCGTGCCGGGAGACACCCAGGGCGCGGCCATGATCATCGAACTGCTGGTGAAGCGGGCCGCCGCGCTCGGCGTCGAGGTGCGATACGAGACCGGGGCGACCCAGCTGATCGTGGACGCCGACGGCGCGGTGGCCGGGGTGGGGTGGAAGAACCTCGGAAATACCGGTGCGGTGCGCGCGAAGTCGGTGGTGCTGGCGGCGGGCGGGTTCGTCATGAACTCGGAGATGGTGGCCGAGCATGTGCCGTGGCTGACCGAGAAGCCGTTCGTGCTCGGCACGCCGTTCGATGACGGGCTCGGGATTCGGCTCGGGGTTTCCGCGGGTGCGGCCACCCGCATGATGGATCAGGCGTTCGTGACCGCGCCGGTGTATCCGCCGTCGAAGCTGCTGACCGGAATCGTGGTGAACCGCAAGGGGGAACGGTTCGTCGCCGAGGACTCGTATCACGCGCGGACCTCGGCGTTCGTGCTCGATCAGCCGGGGGCGGTGGCGTATCTGATCGTGGACTCCGAGCATATGGAACGGCCGATGTTCCCGCTGGCTCCGTTCATCGACGGGTGGGAGACCGTGGAGGAGATGGCGGGGGCGCTCGGAATTCCTTACGAGACACTGCGATCCACGCTCGATCGGTACAACGAGCATGCGGCGCGGGGCGAGGATCCGGACTTCCACAAGGCGGGTGAGTGGCTGGAGGCGCAGGATCAGGGGCCGTGGGCGGCATTCGATCTGACGTTGGGCAAGGCGCTGTACGCGGGGTTCACGCTGGGTGGGCTGCGCACTTCCGTCGACGGTGAAGTGCTGCGGGACAACGGATCAGCGATTGCTGGCCTGTACGCGGCCGGTGCCACGGCCTCGACGCTGGCGCAGGACGGCAAGGGCTATTCCAGCGGCACCCAGCTCGGGTCCGGATCGTTCTTCGGTCGCCGGGCGGGACGTCACGCCGCCAATCGCTCCAGCTGACGGATCAGCTCCGAGGCGGTGACGGGGTCCAGGACTCCGAAGGTACCGCCTCGGAGCTCGGCCGACAGGATGGTCTGTAGCTCGGGCTCGTAACGGAAGCCGCCTTCCAGGCCGGGTTCGAGGGTGACCGTGAGCTCGCGGGCCGGGCCGAAGCGGCGGGACAGGGTGTCGCGCTTGATCTCCCAGCCGAGTTCTTGCAGCGCGAAGATCCGGTCGGTGCGGATTGAACGATTGCCGAAGCGGGGCAGGGTGTTCGAGGCCGATTCCTCGGGGGTCAGGGCGTAGACGTGCCGGTTCAGCTGTTCGAACGGCTGACGGGAACGGTTGCCCGCGAACGAGGTTCGCCAGCTGCCGAGCGAATTGCCGAGGTGTATCGGGTGGGCGACTCCCACCAGGGCGTCCGCCGGGAGATCCAGGACCGAGCCCGCGGCGTCGCGTGCGGTCCGGTCGGCATCGATGGCGAAAGTGCCGGTGACGCCGCCTCTGCGGTCGAAGGCCGCCCAGATCAGTTGTCGCGCCAGCTGACCCAGCGCGGGATCCGCGAGGATCAAACGGCGAAACGCATCCATCCGCCATCGACGGCCATCCACCATGGCGGCCTCGAAACGTCGAATCTGGTCGGTGGTCACCGATTTCGCGTCCGGGCGAGGTGGTTCTTCGTCGAGCGTTGCGGCCAGCCGGGCTCGGACTCGTCTGGTCAGCGCCTCGGCGTCGCGGGCGGGGTCTTCGTCCGCGACGGCCGCGCGGAGCCACGGCGTCATCCGGCCTGCGCGCGGGTCGGGATCCTCCACCCGAATCCCCTGCCGGGCTGCCGCGACGGCGGTGGCGAAGTCGTGCCCGTGCTCGACCAGCCAGCTGTCGATGAATCGGTCGATGAATTCCCGCTCCCGCTGCGGCCCGGTGCGGTACGCGACCGCCGCGTGCTGTGCGATGGCGAACGTCACGGCCGCACCCTCGGGGGTGCAGGGACCTTGAGGCGCGTTCACGTATTCCGTTGCCGCGTCCGCGAGTTCGTGCAAACCGTCCAACCGCGCGGCAGCCAGCACCGTGGCCACGGCGTCGCGATGGCGGCGCAGCAGTTTCCGCACCGCCACGGTGGCATGCGGGTCGGCCCAGCGCTCGTCGCTCACATCCCTGATCATGCCGTCGCGCACCGACAGATTGTCCGTGGGCGGAGGTAGGGTGGCTGGCTGACGCGCTGGGCATGGGAGGGGGATTCATGGTCGTTCGGAAGGTCGGGATACGGGCCGCTGCCGTGGGATTGGCGGCGGTCGTACTGGCCGCCTGTGGCGGATCGACGGCCGCGAGCGACCCGTATCAGTGGCTCGAGGAGCTCAGCAGCCCACGGGTGGATGCCTGGGTGGCGGCGGAGAATGCCAAGACCCTCGGCGTGCTCGAGCAGGATCCGCGCTATGCCGAGAATTTCGCGCAGGCCAAGGCGCTGGCGAATGCGGCCGATCGGTTGCCGGTGCCGCAGTTCCATCACGGGCTGATCGGGAACTTCTGGCAGGACGCCGACCATCAGCGGGGGATCTGGCGGGAGACCACGGTCGCGGATTACGAATCGCCGCAGCCGAACTGGCGGACCGTGCTGGATCTGGACGCGCTGGCCCGGGACGAGGGCCGCAACTGGGTGTGGAAGGGCATGACCTGCGATCCGGTGACGCACGAGCGGTGCCTGGTGC
This sequence comes from Nocardia sp. NPDC004722, assembly GCF_053601505.1. Taxonomy (NCBI): domain Bacteria; kingdom Bacillati; phylum Actinomycetota; class Actinomycetes; order Mycobacteriales; family Nocardiaceae; genus Nocardia; species Nocardia sp. NPDC004722. The sequence continues at coordinate 18,245 of NZ_JBSGBY010000018.1, read as the reverse complement.
AGTTGTCCGAGGGCGGTGAGGACGCGGCCACGATCCGCGAATTCGATCTGGGGACCGGCAGGTTCGTGGACGGCGGATTCAGCCTGGCGCGCGGGAAGCAGAACGTCAGCTGGGTGGACACCGACACGCTGCTGGTGTCGCGAGAGTGGCAGGCGGGGGAGAAGACGGAGTCGGGGTATCCGTACGTGGTCAAGCGGCTGCGGCGGGGACAGAGCCCGGACCAGGCGGTCGAGGTGGCGCGTGGGGAGCGCACCGATGGGCTCGCCACGGCCGCGGTGGGGCTCGACGGCGGTGACGGCAAGCGGCTGAATCTGGTGGTGCGGCGGCCGTCGTTCTACGAGGCGCAGGTGAGTCTGATCGACGGGACGCGGGTCGCGTTGCCGCCGAAGTCGACACTGCAGGGGATGGTCTGCAATCGGGTTCTGGTGGCGCTGCAACAGGATTGGAACGGCTTCCGGTCGGGGTCGTTGGTGTCGCTCGACGCTGACGAAATGACGGCGCATCCGGAGGCACTGAAGGCGACGCTGGTCTACGAACCCGGGCCGCAGGAGACCTTGCAAGGCGTCATGACCACGCACGGTCGGGTCGTGGTGACTTCGCTGTTCGACGTCAAGGGGCGGGCCACCGTCTACACCCCGTCGCCCACCGGGTGGACGTCCGCGCCGATTGCCTTGCCGGACAATGCCACCGTCTCGGAGATCGACGCCGATTCGCAGAGTGAGACGGCGTATCTCTCGGTGACCTCGATGCTGACGCCCACCACCATCTGGCATCTCGATGCCGACACCGGGGCCGTGCGTCAGGTCAAAGCCGCAGTGGCGCGGTTCGATTCCTCGCATCTGACGGTGGAGCAGCTGAAGGCCACTTCGGCGGACGGCACGCAGGTGCCGTATTTCATCGTGCATCCGACGGAGCTGGCTTACGACGGCAGTACGCCGACCATCGTGTGGGGTTACGGGGGATTCGCTTCCTCGTCCACGCCTGGGTACAACGGGCAGCTGGGCAAGACCTGGCTCGAACGCGGCGGGGCGTATGTCATCGCGAATATTCGGGGTGGCGGCGAGTACGGACCGGCGTGGCACGACGCGGCGTTGAAGACGCACCGGCAGAAGGCCTATGACGATTTCGCGGCGATCGCCAACGATCTCATCGCCCGCAAGATCACCTCGCCGCGGCGGCTGGGCATCCAGGGCGGGTCCAACGGCGGGCTGCTGATGGGTGTCGAGTTCACCCAGCATCCGGATCTGTTCAGTGCCGTCGACATCCAGGTACCGCTGCTGGACATGCTGCGGTACGAGCAGATCGCGGCGGGCGCGTCGTGGGTGGGCGAGTACGGGTCGGCGGCCGATCCGGACGAGCGGGCCTTCCTGGCCTCCATTTCGCCGTATGCCCAGCTGCGGAAGGGCACGCGGTATCCACAGCCGCTCGTGTGGACCACCAGCAAGGACGATCGCGTCGGACCCCAGCACGCCCGCAAGTTCGCCGCTCGACTAGCCGAGTTCGGCGACCCCTACCTGTTCTACGAGGCCACGCAGGGTGGCCACGGCGGCGGGGCGAACAACGATGAGAAGGCGCACACCAGCGCCCTCGAATACACCTACTTCATGCGACAGCTCATGTAACTAGGCGGGCTCGCGGCTGATCAGCGAAACCGCCATGGGCACCAGCAGTTCCACCAGCTCGCCCACCGGCGGTCGCGGGTCCGACAGCAGCCACTCGTGGGCCAGGCCGTTGATCGCGCCGATCAGCGCGCTGCCCGCGAGTTCGGCATTGCCGCGAATGGTCGCGTTGGATCCGGCCAGCGGCCCGATGGCCAGGCGGATGGTGTCCACCCAGGCGTGGCGGCGGTCGCGGCGGTGCCGTTCCATCCGCTCGCTCACGCCGACCACCTCCACGAAGGCGACCTTGGCGCGGAAGGGGTCCGCCCCGATGGAGTTCAGGAACGCGGTCAGCGCCTGGGTCACAGTGTCGGTCGGGTCCGGGTCGGGGCCCATGGTGCTGACCGCGGTCGCCAGGGCCAGCGCGGCCATGTCCTGGATCTGGTCGTACGCCGCGACCAGGACGTCCTCGCGGGTCTGGAACTCCTCGTAGAACTGGCGCTTGGAGAGCCCGGCGGCCGCGCACACATCCGCCAGTGAACAGTTGGCGTAGCCGCGCTCACCGAAGATGTGGATGGCGGCGTCGAGGAAACGCTGCCGGCGTTCGGCTTTTCGTTCGGTCACGGCGCGTCCGCCGTATTGCCTGCCTTCGATCGTCACTGTCGTTTCTCGATCGTCACGCCCGAAAGGTTACGGGTGGCTTCCCAACACTCAGTGACGCGGACGCAAACCGTCCATCATGTGGCCGACCATCTCGTCGAAAAGGCTGTCGGCTTCTTCGCCGGGAACCAGGCCGGATCCCAGGATCGCGGCCAGTCCGTGCAGTGCCGCCACCGCCGAGAGGCAGATGCGCCGCGGCTCGCCGGGCACCACCTCGCCACCGGCCTGCGCATCGGCGACCATCTCGATGGGCACCGCGAAGGCGCGGGCCGCGGCGTCCCCGATGGCGAGGCTGGGACTGTTCTTGCGCGCGAACATCAGCGCCAGCAGGGCCGGATTGTCGATGGCGAACCGCAGATAGGCGTGGGCCATGGCGCGCAGGCGCTCCGGGAAGGTGCCGGTGGCGGCGGCCTGCTCGAATCCGGCTGCCAGCCGGTCGAATCCGGCGACGGTCAGCGCGTCCAGCAGGGCCTGTTTGTCGCGGAAGTGGCGGCTCGGCGCGGCGTGGCTGACGCCGGTGTCGCGGGCCAGCTGGCGCAGTGACAGACCGTCCACCCCGGACGCACCGAGGGTCTCCTCGGCGCGGCGCAGCAGTTCGGCGCGCAGGTCGCCGTGGTGGTAGGAACGCGCCCGCTCCGCCACTTCGCGGGCTTTGCGCTTGGCGATGCTCATGGTGAGAGCAGGATATCGGACACACCTCGCTATGTTGACGTTGACTACTTTGTTGTCGCTGCCTACATTCAGTCGCATGACGAAAGATGGTGCGCCCGTGACGGGCCGGGTGCCTTTGCGCGGCTGGTTGGCCCCGGCCCTGGTGCTGACCGTGCTCGCGGCCCTGATCGGCACCATGTACCTCGGCTACACCTCCGATCCGGAGAAGAACCTGCACGACTTCCCCGTCGCCCTGGTCAATCAGGACGTGGGCGATGTGATGAACGGCAAGACCGTCAATGTCGGCGACCAGATCGCGGACGCGCTGACCCAGAAGATCCCGGCCGACAAGATCGACCTGCGGGTGGTCGGCATCAACGAGGCGCGGCAGCAGCTGAGCAACGGGCAGATCTACGGCGCGATCATCATCCCCGGCGACTTCACCAAGCGGCTGTCCATTCTCGGGGCGGCCGCGGTGGTGCCCGGCGACATCGAACGCCCGGTGATCACCGTGCAGACCAATCCGCGTGCGGGCACCTACGCGTCCTCGATCATGCAGCGGGTCAGCGATCGCGCCATGGCACAGGTCAATACGACCGTCGGCGCGCAGCTGACCGATCAGGTGAAGGCCGCGCTCGCGCCGAAGGACGGCGCGCCCGCCACCGAATTGAGCGGCGCGGCACGATTGCAGCTGGCCCAGCCGATCGATGTGGTGGTGAGCCCGTACCGGCCGCTGCCCGCCGGGACCGGGCAGGGGCTGTCGGCCTTCTTCTACACGCTGGTCCTGTTGTTCGCGGGCTTCAGCGGGGCCATGATCATCCACTCCATGATCGACAATGCGCTGGGTTACCTTCCGGCCGAATACGGTCCGTGGTTCCGCGCGCCCGAGCCCGCGAACATCAGTCGCTGGCGGACCCTGTTGATCAAGTGGGCCATCGCCGCCGTCACCGCGCCGGTGCTCTCGGGCATGTTCATGGGCATCGCCCGGCTGTTCGGCATGCCGATCGATCAGCCGCTGCCGTTGTTCCTCTACGGCACGCTGGCCGTCATCGCGGTGGCCGTGACCGGACTGTCGGTGCTGGCGGCCTTCGGGACCGCGGGCCTGCTGATCAATATGATCGTGTTCGTGGTGCTGGGCCTGCCGTCCTCCTCGGGTTCGATTCCGGTCGAGGCGATTCCGCGCTGGATCGCTGCGCTGTCGAAGTTCGAGCCGATGCACCAGATCTATCTGTCGGTGCGGGCGATCCTGTTCTTCGACGGGCATCTGGAGGCGGGGCTGAGCACCGGCATCTGGATGACGGTGTTCGGGCTGGGCGTGGGTCTGGCGCTGGGCGCGGTCGCCACACACACCTATGACCTGCGCGGGCTGTACCGCCTCGGCGTTTCGCATGCCCCCCAGTGACTTTCGGCCCTGTTCGTTGTCGAGCTGTGACAGTGATACTGGCCCCGGGCACCGAATAACTCATCGCCGGGCGATGATTGTGGGGCGGTTCGATGGTGATGGCTTCGTCGCAGTTCGATCAGTTGACGGGACAGTTCCTGCGTGCCGTGCGGGATGCGGGCGGCGGATTGGTCGCCGTGTGCTCCGCGTGCGTGCGGGTGCTGCCGGTGCGCCGGGCCGCCATCGTGCTCGAGGAGCGCGACGCGGGCATGCAACCCTGGTGCGCCAGTGACGAATTCGCCGAGCGGGTGGAGCTCGCGCAGGCCACGGCGGGGGAGGGGCCCGCGGTCACGGCGGTGGCCGACGGGGTGCCGGTGGTGGTCTCGGAGCTGAGCGTGGACCGCGAGCACTGGCCCGGTTTCGCGGAGGCGCTGGCGGCGTCGCCGGGGCCGATCGCCGGATCGATGTTCGCGGTGCCGTTGCGGCTGGGGTCGATTCGGCTCGGGGCGGTGGATCTCTATCGGGACGCGCTCGGCCGTCCGGGGCCTCGGCTGTTGTCGGCGGCGTTGCATATCGCGGATCTGGTCACCGCCAGCCTGGTGCTGGCCACCGGCGACGAGGCGCAGCAGTGGGCACAGCCGTTGTCCAGCAGGTGGATTCATCAGGCGGCGGGCATGACCAGCGCGCAGCTGGGCATCGATATCGCCGACGCCTATGCCCGCCTGCGCGGATATGCTTTCACGCACGGGCTTTCGCTGGTCGAGGTGGCACGCAGGGTGGTGGAGCGCAGCATTCGGATCGAGGCGGAATGAGCGCAACTGTTCCGCGGGACCCCGCCGGGCAAATACCATGAGCTGACGGCAAGAGCGGCACAGGAACTTACGTGGTGGGCGCTTCGGCGCTCGCCGATGCGGGGTGATGGCGGTGTCCGACAGTGAGTTGCTGGTGGCGGTACTGGCGAGGTTCGCGCGGCTGCTACCCGCGGCACACGAACTACCCCGGATTCTGGACGAATTGATGCGCAGCGCCATCGATGTGCTGGAACCGGGTGGTGTGACGGTGGCGCTGTCCCCGGAATTGCGGGGCGACCGGTCGGAATTCTTCGTGGGCATGCCGGAGGAACTGCTGGATCTGGAAGTCTGCCAACACGATCACGAGCGGGGGCCGGGCGTGGTGGCGCACGCCTGCGGCGCTCCGGTCACCGTCACCGAGCTCGGTAGTTACGGTGATCTCTGGCCGGAATACACCAATCTTGCCGGGCAGCACCGGATTTCCTCGGTCGCCGCCATCCCCATGCGCCTCGACGAGACCGAAGCCGGTGTGCTGAGCCTGTATTCGCGCGCGCCCCGGACCTGGACCGGCAAGGATCTGTCGGTGGCGACGCTGCTGGCGGGCATGGCCACCGGGCATATCGTCACCGCGAATCTGGTGGCGCGCCATCGGCGGGTGACCGAGCAGTTGCAGCACGCGTTGAGCACCCGGATCGTGGTCGAGCAGGCCAAAGGCGTGATCGCGCACGCGCATCACACCACCCCCGACGCGGCCTTCGAACTGATTCGCGCGCACGCCCGGCGCAATCGCGTGACCGTGCGGGCGGTCGCGCACGGGATAGTCGAACTGGGCCTGCATATTTGAGCCCGCCGGGGTTTGCCGGGAATACGTGCGGTTAATTGGATCGTGTTCCAGTTACGGTGCGCCGCGCGTAGCCTGGACTGTTGGCGGAATCGAAAGCCCCTGTCCCCGGCCGACTTCCGTACGCAGTATCGACCGTCCCAGTCCTCGACGGCTCGTATCGACATGTGTGCTCGATATCGTCGATCTGGGGGCGACCGTGAATTCCTCACGTGTATCGCAATCTGCCCATGCGGCCCGTACCCGCAGGCGCAGTCAATTCGATCAACTCGTAGGCCGCATCGCGCACGGTGACCGTGACGCCTACGAAGAGCTCTACCGCAACACCCGCGGGCTCATCTACACCCGCGTGCTGAACATCCTGGGCGACACCGGTTATGCCGAGGAAACCTGTCACGAGGTCTACCTGCAGGTCTGGCGCAGCGCGGGCAGCTTCGACCCGGCCCGCGGCAATGCGCTGACCTGGCTCACCACCCTCGCCCACCATCAGGCGGTGGATCGGGTCCGGCGCGAGTGCACCGCGGCCGGCCACGAACACCGTTGGGGGGTCTGCGATTACCGGCCCGCGACCGATGTGGTGGCCGAGGAGATCCTGCGGCGGCAGGAGGCGCGGGCCATCCGGCGCGGATTGGCCACGCTCACACCGTATCAACGGGAATCGGTGGTGCTCGCGTACTACGGCGGCCTGACCTACGCGCAGGTGGCGGCGCGGCTGGGCATCGGGCTGCCGGCGGTGAAGGCCCGCATCCGGTCGGGGCTGGCGCAGCTCAAACTGTCACTGGTGTAAAGGAACTCGGTGTTCACGGCAGCTCAGTGCGAGGCCGTGGCCTTGAAGCCGCGCGGCACCAGGACCACGGTCAGCACCGCCACCGCGGCGACCATGCCGGTGGAGATCCAGGAGGTGGTGGTGAGCGCCGAATCATAGGCGTGCTGGGCGATGGTGAGCACCTGATCCCCGGTCGGGCCGCCGATCTTCTCGGCGACGTAGGCCGCGCCGCCGACCGAGCCCTGCGCGTCGGCGAGATCCTGGCCGTGCAGCGGTAATCCGGTCATGTGCGAGGTGAACAGGCGGCCGTGAATGCTGCCCAGCAGGGCCACACCCAGGCCGATGCCGAGCTCGTAGTTGGTCTCCTCGACCGCGCCCGCCTGGCCCGCGCGCTCGGGCGGCACCGCGGAAACCAGCACCGCGGCGGCCGTGGTGATGGCGATGCCGTCGCCGATGCCCAGGCAGACCAGCACCAGCGCGACAATCGGATACGTGGTGTCGGGTACCGCTGCCAGCACCGCGAAACCCGTTGCCAGCGCGCCCAAGGCGAAACCCATGAGCGCGCGCACGCCGACGTGCTGCATGAGCCACGGGGTGGCCAGTGAACCCAGCAGGGTCGCGACGGCGGCGGGCACCGTGCGCACACCGGCCTGCGAGGGCGTGTAGCCGTGGATGTACTGCAGCCACAACGAGATCAGGAACAGGGCCGCGCCGATGGCGAGCATGGCCAGCAGGGTGGCCACCGCCGCGGCGGTGAAGGCGCGATTCTTGAACAGGCGCACGTCCAGCAGCGGGTCCGGCGAGCGCAGCTGCCGGTAGGCGAAGTAGCCCAGCAGGACGAAGGCCGCGGCCAGGATCAGCAGGTCGATCAGCGCCGGATTGCCCTTGGCCACATGCTTGATGCCCCAGGCCAGGGCCACCACACCCAGCACGGAGGCCAGCGCGCTGAGCCAGTCCAGACTGCCGTGGCCCGGGGCGCGGTACTCCGGCAGCAGCCAGATTCCGGCCGCCACCGTCACGATGACCACCGGCACGTTCAGCCAGAACGCCGCCGACCAGCCGAACGCCTCGACCAGATGGCCGCCGACCAGCGGGCCGATGGCCGCGCCCGCGCCCGCCACCGACGCCCAGATGCCGATGGCCAGGGTGCGTTCCTTGTCATCGGTGAAGATATTGCGGATCAGCGACAGCGTGGACGGCATCACCATCGCACCGCCGACACCCAGCAGCGCACGGCCGGCGATCAGCTGGGCGGGCGCGTGCGCGGTGGCGGCGACGACGGAGGCCAGGCCGAAAAGCACGAAGCCGTAGAGGAACAGCCGTTTGCGCCCGTAGCGGTCGCTGATCGCGCCGCAGGTGATGAGCAGGCCGCCTAGCACCAGGCCGTAGAGGTCGACGATCCAAAGCTGTTCCATGGGACTGGGTTCCATGTGATCGATGAGCGACGGCAGCGCGACATTCAAGATCGTCGCGTCCATCGCCACCAGCAGCAGGCTCGCGCACAGGACGGCGAGCATGGCCCAGCGGCTCGCCGGGGCGGGTGCCATGAATGTCTCCTCTAGGCTTCGGTCAAGCTGCTGGCAACAACTTGGCTAAGCCTAGTGGAGACCCGTCGGCTACTTGTTCGCGCTCTGCTTGGCCAGCAGGTCGCGGATCTCGATGAGCAGTTCCAGCTCGGTCGGATCGGCCTTCACCGCGGTCGGCTTGAGGAGCCGATTCTTGAAGGTGTTCATCGGCAGGATGAGCACGAAGTAGAGGACCGCCGCCACACAGACGAAGTTGATCGCGGCGCTGATGATGGGTCCCAGGGCCACGAAGGTGGACGGCTTGTCGGACAGGATCTGGAAACCCAGACCGTATTCCTTGTTGCCGCCGAGGGTCGCGAGCAGCGGTTCGATCACACCTTTGGTCACCGAGGTGACGATGGCGGTGAAGGCGGTGCCCATCACCACGGCCACCGCGAGATCGATGACATTGCCCCTCATCAGGAAGTCTTTGAAGCCTTTGAGCATGACGCGGTGAATCCAATCCGAGACGTTTTCGTAATCTTCCGAATGGAAGTCTAAGGGGCCTCGAGGCGGAAAGTGCGCACCAACGCCACACACATCGCGAGCATGACGACACTGAACGGCAGGGCTATGAGAATCGCCACCGTCTGCAAGGTCGTGAGAGCGGTCGCGCCGGACCCGCTGGCCACCAGCAACGCAACGGCTACCGCACCCTGCGCGCAGGTCCAGAAGGCGCGACTCCAGGTCGGCGGCTCCGGATTGCCGCCCGAGGACAGCATGTTCACCACCAGCGCACCGGAATCGGCGGAGGTGACGAAGAACAACACGATCACCAGCACGGCCAGGCCCGCGGTCACCGAGCCGCCGGGCAGCGTATTGAGCAGTGCGAACAGCGAACTGTCGCGATCGGGGCCGTCCGGGCCGACCAGTCCACCGCCGCCGAACATTTCGCGGTGCAGGCCCGCGCCGCCGAAGACCTCGAACCAGACGAAGGTCAGCAGGGTCGGCACCAGCAGCACGCCCGCCACGAATTCGCGCACGGTGCGGCCGCGCGAGATGCGCGCGATGAAGACGCCGACGAAGGGGGCCCAGCTGATCCACCAGCCCCAGTAGAAGACCGTCCACTGCTGGGTCCAGGCGGTGCCGGACGCGCCCTCGGTGGCCCCGGTGTAGAGGCTGATCTTCGGCAGGGTCTGTAAATACTGGCCGACGTTCTGCACCAGGTCGTTGACGATGAACAGGGTCGGACCGGCGATCAGTACGTAGAGCAGCAGCATGCCCGCCACTCCCATGTTCGCCTGCGACAGCAGCTTGATGCCCTTGTCCACGCCGGTGGCGACCGAGATCGTGGCCAGCGCGGTGACCACGACCACCAGTACCACCTGCAATCCCTTGCCCGGTTCGTGCAGCCAGCCTTGGTAATTCAGCCCCGCCGAGATCTGTAGTACGCCCAGGCCCAGCGAGGTGGCCACACCGAAGACCGTGCCGATCACCGCCACGATGTCGATGACGTCCCCGCGCCAGCCGCGAATGCGGTCGCCGACAAGCGATTCCAGCGACCAGCGGATCGAGACCGGGCGGTCCTTGCGGTGGATCGAGTAAGCGATGGCCAGGCCGACCACCACGTAGATGGCCCACGGGTGGATGCCCCAGTGCAGAAACGTCTGCACCATGGCCGAATCCGCGCGCTGCGCGGGCGTCGAGCCGACACCGGGCCGGGGATCCTCGTAGTGGAACAGCGGCTCGGCGACGCCCCAGAACACCAGGCCGATGCCCATGCCCGCCGCGAACAGCATGGAAAGCCAAGCACCCAGCGAGTATTCGGCCTTCTCCCCGTCCTCGCCGAGGGTGATGTCGCCGAAGCGGCCCAGGCCCAGCCAGATCGCGAACACCACGAACAGCGTGACGATCACGATGTAGTACCAGCCGAATCCGCCGATCACATTGTCCTGCAAGGCTTTCGCCTGCCGGGCCGCGGTATCGCGGAAGACGATGGCGTAGACGGTGAACGCGGTCACCACGATCGCGGCGGGCCAGAAGACCCGGGGTGCGACCGCGGCTCGATGATGAACGGAAACCGATTCCGGGTCCTTCGACCCGGAATCGGTGCCCCGCACTATTTTCCTGCCCTGTTCTTGACGGCGGTGACGATCTCGTTCACCGCCGCCAGTACGTCCTGTGCGGCGTGGTCGAGATTGGCCCGCACCTGTTCCAGGGTGCCTTGCAGATCCTCAGGCGTGATCTTGTCGGCGAATGCCTTCGCCATATCGGCGAGATCGGCGGCCGCGTTCTGGGCACGGTCGGCGAGTTCGGCGGCGGCGCCGCTGGCCCGTTCGGCCAGTTGCCCGGCGGCGGCCTCGGCCCGGTCCCGCAGATCGCCGGCGGTGACCCCGAGATCGGTGGTCAGGTCCTCGGCGGTGGTGCGGAGGTCGTCGGCCAGGCGCTCGGCGTTGGCGTCGAAGTCGTCATTCGTCGGCATGGTCGCGGGTCCCTTACTTCGATCCGCCGCCCAGTTTCTCCTTGATCTTGTCCATGAAGCCGCCGACTTTCTCCTTCATGTCCTCGCCCGCGTGCTGCATGTCGTCGCGCGCCTTGTCGGCTGCCTCGCGCGCTTTGTCGCTCATGTCCTGGGCCGCGGCCTTGGCCTGGTCACCGGCCTCGTTCATCCTGTCGCCGAAAGAAGACATCGGAACCTCCCTACGTTGGTCACGCTCGGGGCAGATGCAGCGATCTTTCAGCAACCGATACTAGTCCTGTTTCAGTTCTCCGGGTTCAGTTCACCGGGCCGAGTACGCGTTCGATGTAGGCGTTGGTGAACCGGCCCTTGGGGTCGAAGCGGCGGCGGACCTCGGCGAAGCGCTCCCAGTCCGGGTAGCGCTCGCGCAGCGTCTCGGCGGTCTGGAAGTGTCGCTTGCCCCAGTGCGGGCGGCCGTTGTAGCGGTCGAAAACGCGTTCGCAGGCACGGAAATACGGTTCGTAGTCCATGCCCTGGTACTGGTGCACGGCGATGTAGCAGGTCTCGCGGCCACCGGCGGGGGACAGGAAGGCGTCGTCGGGGGCGACCCAGCGCACCTCGATCGGCATCGCGGTGTCGAAGTGCTTGGCCACCTCTTTGATCTCGCGGATGGCGTCGGCCGAATGTTCGCGCGGCAGTGCGTATTCCATCTCGGTGAAGCGGAACAGCCGGGGGCTGGCGAAGACCCGGTAGGAGCGCTCGACCTGGCGGCGGTAGCTGCCCGCGTAGGCGGCGGCGCGCTGGACGGTGGGGATCAGGCTCGGGCGGCGGCGGGTCAACCGGCACAGCGCGTCGAAGGTGTAGTTGGTCATCAGGATGTCGGAGAACCAGTCCACGGCTTTGCCGCGCGGTTGCTCGGGCAGGTCGACGGTGTTGTTGCGCTTGGTCATGGCCAGCGGGCTGTGCGCGAACATGTAGAACTCGAAGTGCTCGTTGCCGTCGACGTGCGTGTCCAGATCGGCGAGCACCTCCTCGACCGGCAGCGGCCGCTCGACGCCCTCGAGCACGAACGACGGCACCATCTGCAGGGTGACCGCGGTGACCACGCCGAGCGCGCCCACATTCACGCGCGCGGCGCGCCAGCCGTCCGGATCGGTCTGCTCGTTGAGCTCGACCGTGGAGCCGTCGGCGAGCATGAGTTCCACCGAATGCAGTGCGGCGGAGAGGTTCTGGAGCTTGGAGCCGGTCCCGTGGGTGCCGGTGGCGGTCGCGCCCGCGATCGACTGCACGTCGATGTCGCCGAGGTTGGGGAAGGCCAGGCCCAGCGGGTGCAGTGCGTTGCTGGCGGCATTGAGCGTCAGGCCGGCCTCGGCGCGGACCAGGCCGGTGGCGCGGTCCACGTGCAGGATGCGGTCGAGCTTGTTGAGGCGCAGGAGCGTGCCGTCGGTGAGCACGGTCTCGGTGAAGGAATGGCCCGATCCGGCGACCCGGACGGTATGGCCCTTCGCCTCGGCCTGGGCCAGTACTGCCGCGACGTCCTCGGGCGAGCTGGGTTCGGCAATGGACGCCGGAGTACAGCTCTGATCTCCGGCCCAGTTCACCCAAGAGTTGGTCATGCGACCAACTCTAAAACAGGAGTGTGATGTCCGCTACCGTTTGCGCGGAGGGCACGCCGCGGCTTTGGCGCGTTCCACCTCGTCTTCGGTCAACGGGGGTTGCGTCAGCGGCATGCGCGGCACGCCGTCGCCGCGGACGCCATTGAGGATCAGCGCCATGTAGCGCTCCCAGACATCGGGATTGACCGGCCGGGCGAAGCCCGCGATGCCGTCGACCATGTTCACCATGGCGAAGAAATCGCCCGCCTCGACATCCGGTTGCAGCGCCCCGGCATCCTTGGCGCGCTGGATGACCGCCTGCATGCCGGGCCGGATGCGGTCCTTCATGACGCAGAAGCGGTCCATGCTGTCGTGCAGTTCGAGGATGACCTCGCCGAATCCGCGATTGATCGCGATGTGGCGGCAGGAGTACTCGAACAGATCGACCAGGCCCTGCCAGGGGTCCGGGTGGTGCAGGGCCACATCGACGGCCCCGCCCAGCTCGGTGACCATCTGGTCGAAGACCTCGGAGATGAGCTCCTGCTTGTTGGCGAAGCGGCGGTAGACCGTGCCGACGCCGACGCCTGCGCGCTCGGCCACGTCGTCGAGGGTGACCTCGAGTCCGCGATCGGCGAACAGCTCGCGGGCGGCCGCGATGATGCGCTGCTGATTGCGAGCGGCGTCCGCGCGCAGACGCCGAGGTGGTGGCGCGGTGGTGACGGGATTCACAGGTCAATCCTAACAGCAATCGGGATTATCCGGAGGCTATGTCTCCGTTTGGCATGGTAGCTTGATTCGGTAAACGGAGACGGGATCTCCGTTAATCCTAGGGGACGAGGAAAACACCATGACAACAGCTCTCGAGAAAGACGTGGCCGCCCCCACCGCGGCCGGGCGGCGTGGCTCGCACGCCCTGCGCTGGTGGGTGCTGGCCGTGCTGGGCGTCGCCCAGCTGATGGTCGTGCTGGACGCGACCGTCGTGAACATCGCGTTGCCGCACGCCCAGGCCGACCTCGGATTCTCCAATGGGGACCGGCAGTGGGTCATCACCGGGTACGCGCTCGCCTTCGGCAGCCTGCTGCTGCTGGGCGGACGGCTCTCCGATCTCTTCGGCCGCCGCACGACCTTCATCGTCGGTCTGGTCGGCTTCGCGGCCGCCTCGGCCATCGGCGGCGCCGCCGGGAACTTCGAGATGCTCGTCGCCTCGCGCGTCGCGCAGGGTGTGTTCGCGGCACTGCTCGCGCCCGCCGCGCTGTCGCTGCTGACCGTGACCTTCACCGAACCGTCCGAGCGCGCAAAGGCTTTCGGCATCTTCGGCGCCATCGCCGGTGCCGGTGGCGCGCTGGGTCTGCTGCTGGGCGGCGCGCTCACCGAGTGGGCCTCGTGGCGCTGGGTGATGTACGTGAACCTGGTCTTCGCGGCCGTCGCGCTGGTCGGCGCGGTCCTGCTGCTGGCCAAGCACACCGCCACCGAGCGGCCCAAGCTGGACCTGCCCGGCACGCTGGCGGTCACCGCGGCGCTGTTCGGCATCGTCTACGGCTTCTCGCACGCCGAATCCGACGGCTGGACCAATGGCGTGACGCTGTTCTTCCTGATCGGCGGCGTGGTGCTGCTGGGCGTGTTCGCCTGGCTGGAACAGCGGGTCGCGCATCCGCTGCTGCCGCTGCGCGTGGTGCTGGACAAGACCCGTGGCGCGTCCTACGTCACCGTGTTCACCATCGGCATCGGCATGTTCGCGATGTTCCTGTTCCTGACCTACTACATGCAGCAGCAGCTGGGGTACTCGCCGATCATCACCGGCGTGGCCTTCCTGCCGATGGTCGCGGGCATGATCGCCTCCTCCACCACGGTGCCCGCGCTGCTGATCCCGCGGGTGGGCCCGAAGGTCACCGTGGTGAGCGGATTCCTGCTCGCCACACTGGGAATGGTGTTGCTGACCCGTATCGGTGTGCACACCGGCTACGCGAGCCACATCCTGCCGAGCCTGATCCTGATGGGTCTGGGACTGGGTATGGCGATGTCCACCGCGTTCTCCGGCGCCACCTCCGGCATCGACCACCAGGACGCCGGTGTGGCCTCGGCCATGGTGAACACCAGCCAGCAGGTGGGCGGTTCGATCGGCACCGCGCTGCTGAGCACGCTGGCCGCGACCGCGTTCACCAACTACGCGTCCGACCATGTTCCGCCGTCGCCGGCGGTGCTGGCGGAGGCCGCGGTGCACAGCTACACCACCACCTTCTGGTGGGCCGCAGCGATCTTCGTGGTCGGCGCGGTGATCACCGGGGCGATCATGCCCAACAAGGTGCCGGTGCCCGCGGAAGGCGAACCCGTTCTCGTGCACTGAGTTACAAACCCCCTTGGACAACGGAGTCCGAAATGAAAGCGGCCCCACTCCTTTCGGAGTGGGGCCGCTTCTTTTACCGGCTAACCGCGATCAGCGGCAGTTACTGGGCGGGGCCAGGCCCGCGAACCGGTCGGCGAGGTAGTTCATGGCGTTGACCGCGCCCGGGAAGATGGCGGTGCCGTGATCGGCGCCCGGGATGACGTCGAACTGGACCGGGGTGCCCGCGGCGCAGTAGCGGCCCGCGGTGTACTGGGCGAGGTTCAGCGGCACCTGGTCGTTGCCGCCGTGCCATTCGTAGAGGGGCTGGCGGATGAGCTCGGGAATGATCTCGAGCGCGTTCTCGTGGAAGGTGGCGATCAGGGCCGGGTCGTTTTCCGCACCGGCGTGGAAGACCTCGCTGATGTGGTGGTTCGCACCGACCGAGATGATGTCGTCCACACAGGAATTGGCGAGGCGGTCGCGCATCCAGAAACCGAACGGCGTGAGCGAATCGTCCAGGCGCATCTGGGCGGGGTACTCGCGTTCCATGCCCTCGGCCACGGCGAAGCCGAGCCCGAACAGCGCCTGCGGCGAATCACCCGCCTCGATGGCCAGCTTGCCGGGATTCACCGGGACGCCGCCCTCGGCGACGCCGACGATGGGCAGTTCCGGCGCGTAGTCCGGGGCGATGGCGGCCGCGAAGCCGGTGGCCATCGCGCCGCCGGAGTAGCCGGCCAGGCCGACCGGGGAATCTCCCAAACCGGCCGGGGCGAAACGCTTCACCGCGCGAATGCCGTCCAGGGTGATCTGCCCGCCCATGCGGGCCGCGCCGTAGGCGCTGTCGGGGCCGAGGTGATCGGGCACCGAGATGGCCCAGCCCCGCGCCAGCAGCAGCGGGAAGGCGGCGGTTTCCTTGAGGCTGCCGTCGAAGAGGGCGTGCGACGGAGCGCATTGCATGCCCAGGGAATTCACGAACGGCTGATACGACAGCAGCGGTCGCGGACCGGGGCCGGGGGTGATGAGGGTGGTGACGGCGGGGATGGCCGCACCCACGGAATTGGTGGAGCGGAAGAGGATCTGCCACACCGTCGCCCCGGCCCACGGGCTGGGGACTTGACGGACATTCAGGACATCGCCGTTCTGCGCGCCGCCGAGATTCCCTGCGGCGTAGTAGAACCCGTCCGCGTCGGGAAAGGGAAACACCGCTCCGGCGTGTGCCGCGGGCGCGGCGGCCATGACGGCCGCCCATGCCGTGGCGATGCCGACGCCTTGGACCAGCATCTTTCTGATCGACTGCCGCACCGCCAACTTGGCTCCTCGAGGCCGATGGGACAACACCGGGCAAGCGGCACTATCCTCGCAGTTCCGGGCCTCTGTTCGGGCTCAGCAACACGCCGAACAGCAACTATTTAGCTAATTAGAAAGAGGAGGGGTGGTGACAGCGAAAGCCGCGGGGATCGACGCGGACGTGCTCGGTGTCATCGCCCTGGGCGGGGCGCTCGGCGCCGTCGCCCGCTACGGCATGAGCCGGTGGCTGCCGCAGCGCGGCGCGATTCCGTGGCAGACCTTGGCGGTCAACGTGATCGGCTGCTTCCTCATCGGGGTACTCATGGTGTGCATCACCGAGATCTGGGTGGCGCACCGGCTGCTGCGGCCGTTTCTGGGCGTCGGCGTCCTGGGCGGATTCACCACCATGTCCACCTATGCCACGGAAGTTCGTACACTGCTCGAATCGGGCCGAATCGGCTACGGAATCGGCTACCTCGGGGGGACCGTGGTGACAGGGCTGCTGGCGGTGGTGCTCGGTGTGGGCGCGACGCGATCGATATCCGGTACGGCACGACGATTGGGGGCAGGCGATGAGTGAGACTTCTCGGCACTGGGTTCCGGCGTCCCGGCTGACGGTGCTGCTCGGCGAGGACGATCTGTATCGGCATCGGCCCCGCTATCACGAGATCGTGCGGCGCGCCCGGGATGCCGGACTGGCCGGGGCGAGCGTCTGGCGCGGCATCGAGGGTTACGGAGTGTCCTCCCATATTCACACCGCGCGCCTGCTCGATCTGGCCGAGCGGCTGCCGGTGCTGGTGATGATCATCGACGACACCGCGCGGCTGCGCGCCTTCGTGGAAAGCAATGCGGACCTGCTGGATTCGGTGACCGTGGCGCTCTCACCCGTCGAAGTCTTCGACGGGGTACGGCGGTGACGGCCCTGCTGGTGATCGCCGGCGCGGTGCTCGGGGCGCCGACCAGATATCTGGTGGATCGCGCTCTGGCCCATCGATTCGATAGTGTTCTCCCACTGGGCACACTGGCGGTGAACGTGGGCGGTTCGGCGATACTAGGCGCGTTGATCGGTGCGGGAGCAAATCATTGGCTCCTCGCCACCGTGGGAACGGGATTCTGCGGTGCGCTGACCACGTTCAGTACGTTCGGATACGAAACGGTTCGATTGGCCGAGGAGGGCGCTTACAGCTATGCGGTGGCGAACGTCGTGATCGGCGTCGGCGCAAGCCTGTGCGCGGCCTACCTCGGTGCCTTCCTCGGGCAGTGGGTGTGGCCGTGATTCTCATGACCAGCCGGGCACAGGCGATACGGAAGGGAGGTGCGAGCATGGCCCACGATCGAGCCGGACGACCGGCGCGGGCCACGGACCTCGAAGATATCGCGCACTTGGTGACCTCCTACTACAGCCGGATTCCCGATCCGGCGGATCCGGCGCAGCTGGTTTCGTTCGGCACCTCCGGGCATCGCGGATCCAGTCTGGACAACGCCTTCAACGAGGCGCACATCCTGGCCATCACCCAGGCGATCGTGGAATACCGTGCCTCGCGGGGGATTACCGGGCCGGTGTATCTGGCGCGGGACACGCACGCGCTGTCGGAGCCCGCCTGGACCACGGCGCTCGAGGTGCTGGCCGCCAACGACGTCACCGCCATCATCGACTCGCGGGACCGGTACACGCCGACACCGGCGCTGAGTCATGCGGTGCTGCGGCACAATCGGGGCGGGACCCGGCATCAGGCCGACGGCATCGTGGTGACGCCCTCGCACAATCCGCCGCGTGACGGCGGGTTCAAATACAATCCGCCGCACGGTGGTCCGGCCGACACCATCGCCACCGACGCGATCGCCACCCGGGCGAACGAACTGTTGCGTACCGGGCTCGCGGATGTGCGGCGCACCTCGCTGGCGCACGCGCTGGCGACCAATGTGGAGCGCTACGACTATCTGGATCGCTACATCTCGGACCTACCCAATGTGCTGAATCTGGACGCCATTCGGGGCGCCGGGATTCGGCTGGGTGCGGACCCCATGGGCGGGGCTTCCGTGGATTACTGGGAGGAGATCGGGCAGCGCTACGACCTCGAGCTCGAGGTGGTCAACCCGTTCGTGGATCCGACGTGGCGGTTCATGACGCTGGATTCCGACGGGCGGATCCGGATGGATCCGTCCTCGCGCTACGCCATGGCCTCGCTGGTGGCGATTCGCGATGATTACGACATTTCGACCGGCAACGACGCGGACGCGGACCGGCACGGGATCGTGACTCCCGATGCGGGGCTGATGAATCCGAACCACTACCTGGCGGTGGCGATCGAGTACATGATCGCCAATCGGATGGGGTGGGACGCGCTGACCAAGATCGGCAAGACGGTGGTGACGTCCGGCATGATCG
>NZ_JBSGBY010000017.1:0-34798 GCF_053601505.1 Nocardia sp. NPDC004722 | reverse complement strand
CTCCCCGATAGCCGCGATGAGTTCGGGATCGGCGGGATCACCCCACAGCCGGGCGTGTTCGCGCCCGATCTGATCGAGCGCGCCGCCCGCGGCCAGCATGCCCACCATGCCCGGCTGCACCGGATCGATATTCGACAGCAACAGCAGCGGACCGTCGAGCGCGCCCGCCGCCAGCATGGTGAAGTGCGGGAACGCCCACACCGCGTAGTGCAGCACGGTCAGATCGACCCCGGCCGCGGCCACCTGCCGGGCCACGGTCACCGCACGATCGTTGCCGCCGATGGGTTCCACACCGCGAATCACGGTGTGCCCGGCCGCGGTCAGCTCGGCGACGAGCCGATCCTCCGCCGTCCGAATGAATCCGACGATGCCGCCGTGCACGTAGTCGCGGCCGTCGGAAAGACTGATCACGCCGATTCGGGCCATTCGCCTGCCTCCCCGCACTGGGTGGGACTCTCGACTCCCGATTCAGAATCCCAGTTCAGACCGCACGCCACGCCCGAAATCGGATTTTCGGCCGCTTCGGGAAAACCAAGGGCGCGAGGAAGACTCCGCCCTGCCCCCAGCCCGCGTGGGTGATCCAGAGGGTGTGGTCGTGGGTGATCATCTCGGCGGCGTGGGCCGGGACATGCCCCACGCGGTCGGACGTGTCGAAGTGAAAAGGGTTGTCGCTGCGAAAGATCTCGGTGCCGACGTAGTCGGGGCGGGGGCCGATCAGGAGATACCAGGCGTCGTCATGAGCGAAGACGAAGGGTGATTCGGTATTGCCCGCTCCCGTGCCGATGGCCGGATCGGTGTAGGCGATGCGGCGATCGCTCCAGTGCACGAGGTCGGAGCCGGTGCGATAGGCGACGACGTGATGGCCGCCCGCGGCAGCGCTCGTCGCGCAGTAGTACAGCACCCATTGATCGTTCATCCGAAGGACCATCGGGTCGCGGGCGTCGTAGCCGTCGCGGAAGACCGGACTACGGGGATGCCGGATCCAGTGGAACAGATCCGTGGAGGTGGCCAGGCCCATCCCGGTTGCGGTGCGGTCGGTTCCGCCGCCGTCGTAGAACATCCAGTAGCGGTCGCCGTCATGGACGACGAAGGGAGCCCACAGGTGGGTCTCGCCCCGGGCGCGATCGGCGGTCAGCACCGAGGGCCGCTTGGTCCACGGCCCGTGCGGATCCGCGGCGGTGGCGTGCGCGAACTCGGTCTCGTCGAACGGGTCGGCGGGTTCGGGATGGGTGATCCCGAACAGATGCCAAAACCCGGCGGTGTCGCGGATCAGGCAGTGGTCGTTGATGTACCAGCGCCGATCGGGCTCGCTCGGGTCGTAGATGTGCCGGAACTCCCCCGCCCGCACGCCGTCCATATCCACTCTCCATCTAGGACCGGAACCGTCCTACTAGTCCCCGACACTGGATTCATGCCGGAACTCTCGCTGCGCACCCTGAACCGCACCCTGCTGCTGCGTCAGAAGCTGAACGAACGGGTCACCATGCCCGCCGCCGACCTGATCCACCACCTCGTCGCGGTGCAGGCACAGGAACCGAACTGGCCCTACATCGGCCTGTGGACCCGGCTCGCCGACTTCCGCCACGACGACCTCGCCTCCCTGCTGCGCGACCGAACCGTGGTGCGCGCCACCATGATCCGCCGCACCGTGCACCTGGCCACCGCCGCCGACTACCGCTGGCTGTACCCGACCGTGCGCCCCGACATCGAGCGCACCCTGCGCTCGTTCTACCTCCGCGACGCCACCGCCGGCCTGGATATCGCCGAATTCGCCTCCACCGCACGGCAATTGCTGACCGGCCGCACCCTCCCCCGCCGCGAACTGGGCAAACTGCTGGCCGAACGCTTCCCCGGCCGGGAGTCGGGCCACCTGGTCCACGCCCTCGGCGTCATCCACCCCCTCCTGCACGATGACGCCGCGGGCACGTGGGGCTCGTGGTACGGCCGCTCGGTCTCGGTTTCCCTGGCCGAGGAATGGCTGAACGCACCCCTGTCCGACTCCCCCACCCCCGAAACCCTCATCCGCCGCTACCTGGCCGCCTACGGCCCCGCCACCACCGCCGACATCCAAGAATTCGCAGGCGTAACCCGCCTCTCTGAAGTCATGACCCGCCTCCGCCCCGAACTCCGCACCTACACAGACGATTCCGGCCGCACCCTCTACGACCTCCCCGAAGCCCCGATCGCCGACCCCGACCTCCCGGCCCCCATCCGCTTCCTCCCCGCCTTCGACAACTCCTGCCTCGCCCACCGCGACCGCACCCGCATCATCAGCACCCCCGACCGAGCCCGCATCGCCAAAACCGCCTCCGGCGGCATCCCCTTCTACCTCGTAGACGGCTTCGTCCACGGCCGCTGGGACCTCGAAGGCTCCACCATCCGAGTAACCCCCTGGCATCCCCTCACCAAGTCCACCGAAGCCGCCGTCCGAGCCGAAGCCGAGCAACTCCTACCAGTGATATCCCCCTCCGAAGAAGGCAAGGTCATCATAGAAACACGCTGATCAGACCCCCCTTCCAGCAAGCAGCAAAGTTCCGGCAATGATACGGTTGCCGCGATTACCTGGGAGGGGATCCATGGGTCTGAAAGTCACCCCGGCCACGCTGACCGCCGCGGCCGACACCATCGGAAAGCTCGCGGACACCGTGAAGGACACCAAAGCCACGCCGCCGCTCGGCGCGAGCCGCGGGGTGGACGGCATGAAGGGCTCGGCCATCGCCGCCGCCCTCGGCAAGGCCGATCCGGCGAGCACGGTCGCCAAAAATGTCCTCTGTGGTCGCTTCCAGCAGTTCTCGTCGGCCCTGTCGACCTCGGCGAAGACCTACCACGACACCGATAGCGAGGCCGCCGCCAAACTGGCCGCCATCGGCGAACTCAACGACGGCCAGATCTGATGGGCACGCCGAGCAAGGACCAGGTCCTGGCCTGGAATCCGCTATCCCTCGCCGACGTGGCCTCCTCCGCCAATGGCATCGTGATCACCATCGACAACACTGCGGAAACCGTGCAGCGCACCATCCACAACCTGGACTGGTCCGGACCCGCCGCCGCCTCCGCCCTCGGCCGCGCCGACCACGAGTACACCCAGATCAAGGCCGTAGGCACCGCGTACTTCAATCTGGCCGACGCATGCTCTCAGGCGTACTCGGCGATGCAGCCGATCATCGCGGACCTCCAATCGAGCGTGAAGGCGCTCGAAGGCGATCACTTCACCGTCGATCAAGACTTCACCGTCAAAGACACGCTGAACGACAGCAAACGCGCCGACGACGCCAAGAACGACACCATCCGCCTGCAAGGCTTGGCCACCTCCCTCGGCGACAGCGACGACGCCTGGGCCGCCAAGATCACCACGGCGATCGGCGAGATCGAAAAGCTCGCCCCGGTAACCAAACTCGTCAACCCGCTCATCAACCTTCTGACCGGCGGCCTCCCCCAGGCCCAAGGCGGCGATGTCTTCAACCCGGCCCTGGCGGCGGTGAAACTCCACGACGGCGTCCCGGTCTCCACCGACCTCCCCAACGGCGGCCGCATCACCCTCACCCCCAACCCCGACGGCACCATCACCACCGCTGAATCGACGGTCCAACCCGACGGCACCATCGTCACCAAAACTCACACCGGCACCGGCCCCGAGACAACGTCGGTCGCCACCCCGCGCAACGACGGCACCGGCATCATCGACACCGTCACCACCGCCGCGGACGGCACCCAGACCCGAACAGTCTCAACCCCCAAGGGCGACGGCCGAATCGGCACCCGCCCGGTCAACACCGACGGCACCCTCGGCCCCGAGACACTGTCCAGCCCGCTCGGCAATGGTGCGACCCTCACCGAAATCCCTGGTGCAGACGGCAAATCCGTCACAAATGTCCTCACCCGCCCGGACGGCTCCACCAATACCCAGACTTTTGCCATCGGCCCTGACGGCAAGCAGCAGTTGACCGCGACGGCCAACTCCAGCGGCACGCGCTCCACGCTGGAGCCCGACGGCTCCATCTACACCCAGTACGCCGACGGTCGTTCCGCGATGACCACGACACAGCCGGATGGCAGGGTCGTGACAAGGTTCAGCGATGGGTCCGTCCTCGGTTCTGCGACGCCTCAGCCAGGGCAGCCCGGTCCGTCGGCATGGGACTCGGTCAAGGCTTGGACCGGCCAGCAGGTTGGAGACTTCTGGGATTCGACGACAGGAACGTTCAAGGAGCACCCCGGGGCCGTCACCACTGGCATCGTCTCCGATGCCGCGGGCAAGCAGATCGGTCTGTCGAGCCAGTCCATGGCCCAACGCGCACAAGCCCTCTCCCAGACATCCGATGACGCGCTGACTCGCATGGTCACCCAACTCGAGGCCGGTGACCCAGCGGCTGGACGCAGTGCGGTCACCGCCGTCAACGCCGCCGATGATGCCGCAGGCCTGGCGGCGAAGGCCGAAACACTGGGGAAGATCAGCAAGTTCGGTGGCCCCGTCGCCAGTGGTGGACTCGCCGCCTATGTGAATTGGCAGGACTGGGAAAACGGCAAGCCCGCTCCGGCCGCCATCGCAAATACGGTCGGCACCACGGTCGGCGATGTCGGCGGAGCTTGGGCGGGCGCAGCTCTCGGGGCTCAGGTTGGTCTCCTCGGTGGCCCGTTCGTCGAGGTCACCGTTCCGGTCTTCACCGTCCTCGGCGCGGCCGCAGGCGGGTGGTTCGGTGGCTCGCTGGGCGGCTGGGCAGCAGAGAAACCATTCGACAAATGACAGGTATGAGGCAGGTCGGCATGCGAATTCCCTGGCCCACCGAATTCGGCGCAACCCCGAGGTGGCCGATAGCCGCGATCATATTCTTCGGTGCCGCCAGCGTGTATTACACGGCGGTGACCGTCGGGGGAATCTCTGCGGGACAAGGCATTCGGGCATTGTTCGGCGCCTCGGGCCTGGTGCTCTCGATGCTGTTCGTCGCGTTGAGCGCACTGCGGCTGCGGCCGCACCGGCCAACCTCCGCGGGGCGAATCCTGCTCCCGGTCGATGAGAGCGGCGAGCGATCCGTCGCTGTCCCCATGACCGCGTTGACCTATGTGCTGGGATCGCTGCTGTGCTTGTCCGGCGGCCTGTTCCTTTTGATGCTGGCGGTTACCCGCTTCACTTCCCGTTCGAGCGCCCCCACGTCGCGCATCGTATTGGCGATCCCGTTGCTCGCCGTCGCGTTGGCCGCGATCGCAGTGGCCGCGCTACTGATTGCGGCACTACGTGTTCCGCGACGCCTCGTGCTTTCCGAGCGCGGCATCCGCCAGAACAACGGCGCGCTCGAGCAATACCTCCCGTGGGCCGCTGTAAATGCCGTCGTTCCTACCTGCGATGACCCCACCGGCGGTCGCTCGCGACGCCGCATCCCGATGGTGTTGATCCAGCCGCGCGAACCGTCGGATATCGCGGTGCCTTGGCGATTCCGATGGTTCCGACAGCGCACCTACCTCGATGTGATCTCGATACAGCCCATCATGTACCCGGTCGACGGCGGACTGCTCTACCACACCATCCAGTTCTATTGGCAACATCCCGAACTGCGCGGTGAACTGTCCACCGACGCCGCGATCGAGCGGATGCGGCGGGGAGACGTGCTCGGGTAGGTCAGGGGCGGTGGCGGGTGGCGCGGAGGAGGTCGTGGTTGAGGCGGCCGATTACGTCTTGGGGGATTTCTTTGGGGCAGGCGAGGGTGCATTCGCCGGTGTTGGTGCAGCCGCCGAAGTCTAGGGCGTCGTGGGTTTCGAGCATGGCCGCTACGCGGGAGTAGCGTTCGGGTTGGCCTTGGGGGAGGAGGCCGAGGTGGGTGATTTTGGCGGCGGTGAAGAGCATGGCGGAGCCGTTGGGGCAGGCGGCTACGCAGGCGCCGCAGCCTATGCACTCCGCCGCTTGGAAGGCGTAGTCGGCGGCGGGTTTGGGGATGGGGACGGAGTGGGCTTCGGGGGCGGTGCCGGTGGGGGCGGTGATGTAGCCGCCGGATTGGATGATCTTGTCGAAGGCGGTGCGGTCTACGACGAGGTCTTTGACGACGGGGAAAGCCTTGGCACGCCAGGGTTCCACGGTGATGGTGTCGCCGTCGGTGAACTTGCGCATGTGGAGTTGGCAGGTGGTGGTGGCTTTTTCGGGGCCGTGGGGGGTGCCGTCGATGACGAGCGAGCACATGCCGCAGATGCCTTCGCGGCAGTCGTGGTCGAAGGCGATGGGCTCCTCCCCCGCGCCGGTGAGCTCTTCGTTGAGGACGTCGAGCATCTCGAGGAAGGACGCGTCGGGTGAGATGTCGACCCGGTAGTCGACGAGGCCGCCCTTGTCCCGGGAGTCGCGCTGCCGCCAGATCCGCAGTGTGAGTTTCATTTCCGGTGCTCCCCTTACTTGTAGGACCGGGTGGTCGGGTGGACGTACTCGAAGGTGAGGGCCTCGCGGTGCAGCGTCGGCGGCTGCCCGCCGTTCCACTCCCAGGCCGCGACATACGAGAAGTTCGCGTCGTCGCGGCGGGCCTCGCCGTCCTCGGTCTGCGATTCGGCGCGGAAGTGGCCGCCCGCGGATTCGGTGCGGTGCAGCGCGTCGACGACCATGAGTTCGGCCAGTTCGAGGAAGTCGGCGACCCGGCCCGCCCGTTCGAGCGACTGATTGAGGTCGTCGCCGGAGCCGGGCACGTTGACGCGCTCCCAGAACTCCGCGCGCAGTGCGGGAATCAGGGTGAGCGCCTTGCGCAGTCCCGCCTCGGTGCGTTCCATCCCGCAGTACTCCCACATCAGGTGGCCGAGTTCCCGATGGAAGGAATCGACCGTGCGATCACCCTTGATGGACAGCAGCCGATCGATCATCGAAACGACCCGCGCCTCAGCGGCTTTCACCGCCGCGTCCGGCACCTCCCCGACCGGCCCGCGCGCCAGATAGTCGCCGAGGGTGGCCGGGAGCACGAAGTATCCGTCGGCCAGTCCCTGCATGAGCGCCGACGCGCCCAGTCGGTTCGCGCCGTGATCGGAGAAGTTGGCCTCCCCGATGACGAACAGCCCGGGAATGGTGGATTGCAGGTCGTAGTCGACCCACAGCCCGCCCATCGTATAGTGCACGGCCGGGAAGATGCGCATGGGCCGCGCGTACGGATCCTCCCCGGTGATCCGCTCGTACATCGTGAACAGGTTGCCGTACTTGGCTTTCACCGCTTCCAGCCCGAGCCGGGAGATCGCCTCGGCGAAGTCCAGGTAGACGCCCAGCCCGCCGGGCCCGACCCCGCGCCCCTCGTCGCACACGTTCTTGGCGGCCCGCGAGGCGATATCGCGCGGAACCAGATTCCCGAACGCCGGGTAGATGCGCTCGAGGTAGTAGTCGCGCTCGTCCTCCGGAATGTCCTCGGGCGCACGGTGATCGCCGACCCGCGCGGGCACCCACACCCGTCCGTCGTTGCGCAGCGACTCCGACATGAGCGTCAGCTTCGACTGATGCTCGCCCGACACCGGGATGCAGGTCGGATGGATCTGGGTGAAGCACGGATTGGCGAAGTACGCGCCGTGCTTGTGCGCGCGCCAGGACGCGGTGACATTCGAGCCCATGGCATTGGTCGACAGGAAGTAGGCGTTGCTGTACCCGCCCGAGGCGAGCACCACCGCGTCCCCGGTGTAGGACCGGATCGCCCCGGTGACGAGGTCACGCACCACCACGCCGCGCGCCACCCCGTCGACCATGATCAGGTCGAGCATCTCGTGACGGGCATGCAATTCCACTGTGCCCGCGTCGATCTGACGCATCAAAGCCTGATACGCGCCCAGCAGCAGCTGCTGCCCCGTCTGCCCGCGCGCGTAGAAGGTCCGAGAGACCTGCGTCCCGCCGAAGGATCGATTGTCGAGCAGACCGCCGTACTCGCGCGCGAACGGAACACCTTGCGCCACACACTGATCGATGATCTGGGTCGAGATCTCCGCGAGCCGGTGCACATTCGACTCCCGCGACCGGTAGTCCCCGCCCTTGACGGTGTCGTAGAACAGCCGGTGCACGCTGTCACCGTCGTTGCGATAGTTCTTGGCGGCATTGATACCGCCTTGCGCCGCAATGGAATGCGCGCGGCGCGGCGAATCCTGGAAGCAGAACTGGATGACGTGATACCCCTGCTCCCCCAGCGTCGCTCCCGCCGCGCCGCCCGCGAGCCCGGTGCCGATGACGATGACCGTCCTCTTGCGCTTGTTCGTCGGATTGACCAGCTTGGCCTCGAACTTGCGGGTGGTCCAGCGCTCGGCGATCGGCCCGGTCGGGGCCTTGGTGTCGGCGATCGGCTCGCCGATCTCGAAAAGTCTTTCACTCATGGCTATTTCACCCATCCGAACGTGACGGCGACCGGGACGGCCAGGAAACCCGCGACCAGCACGGCCGAGACGATGGCCGCCACCCGGTCGTAGGCCCGATAACTGCTGCCGCTCGCCAGCCCGAGAGTCTGGAAGGCGCTGCGAATCCCGTGCCGCAGATGCAGCCCGACCGCGACGATGGCGACGACATAGAACACGGTGACGTACCAGTGCGAGGGCGCGAAGTCGGCCACCACCTTCTCGTAGGGAGTCGCGGCGCGGCCCACCGGATTCACTGCGCCGAAGGTCAGATCCAGCAGATGCCAGACCACATACAGGGCGATGATCACCCCACCCCACCGCATGGTGCGCACGGCATACCCATTGGCATGCGACTTCTTCACCGCGTACCGCACCGGCCGTGCCCGCCGCGCGGTGCGGGCCAGCGAGACCGCCGACCACAGATGCGCGAGCACGCTCACCCCGAGCACGACCTCCGCCGCCGTCAGCACCCCGCGCCGGGGGATGGCGGGCTCGCCGATCGTGCGCAGCCACTCGGCGTAGTGGTTGAACTCGGACGCGCCCAAGAAGACCTTCAGATTCCCGGCCATGTGGGCGATGAGGAAGAGAACGAGAATGCCCCCGGTCACCGCCATCACGGCCTTCTTGCCCACCGTCGTGCGGTAGAGCTCGGGTAATGCGATAGCCATGAGCGGAAGCTACGTCCGCCGCGCGCAGCCGGTCCAAGTCCGCTTGGGACTGGTGTCCATGACCGTGGCCTATGGACCGAGCTGCGCACCGAATTACTACTGCCGGTAGTGAATTCGTGGCGTGAACGATGTCACACGGCAGTTGTGATCATTGCCTCGGCATCGTCTTTCCGAAGTCCATAGTCCTAGGCTATCGAGGGTGCAGTTGCAGCAGTTGACGTACTTCCTCGGCGTGGCGCAGGCCAGGCATTTCACCAAGGCCGCCGATGAGCTCGGCGTCGCACAGCCCTCGCTGTCCAAGCAGATCCGCACGCTGGAAACCGAACTCGGCACCGAGCTGTTCAGCCGCGCCCGCGGCAATATCACCCTGACCCCGGCCGGGGAGGCGCTGCTCCCGCTGGCCACCCGGATCCTGGCCGATGTCGACACGGCACGCCTCGAGGTGCAGGAGCTGGCCGGACTGCGGCGCGGCCGGGTGCGGCTGGGCGCGACGCCCTCGCTGTGCTCGGGGCTGCTGGCCGACGCGCTGCGCCGCTATCACGACGCGTACCCGGGAATCAGCCTGCTGGTCGAGGAGGGCGGTTCCCGCGATCTGGTGCGGCAATTGACAAGGGGCGCATTGGATTCGGCGCTGGTCATCCTGCCGCTGGCCGAGGACACCCCGCTGGCCACCACCCCGATCCTGCGCGAGGACCTGGTGATCGCCACCCGGTTCGACGACACCTCCCTGCCGCAGCGCCCGCACCTGCGCGTCACCGACCTGCGCGACCGGCCCCTGGTCATGTTCCGCACCGGCTACGACCTGCGCGAAGCCACCATCGGCGCCTGCCGCGAGGCGGGCTTCGAACCCCGCTTCGCGGTCGAGGGCGGCGAGATGGATGCCGTCCTGCGCTTCGTGGAGGTGGGCCTGGGCATCGCGGTCGTACCGAGCACAGTCCTGGCCGGACGCCCCGGACTGCGCGGCATCCCGCTCTCCGGCGACGGCGGGCACGCCGCCCACGGCCTGCACCGCACCGTCGCCCTCGCCCACCGCAAGGACGTCACCCCCACCCACGCCGCCCGCGCCTTCCGCACCACCCTGGAAACCTTCATCCGCGAGGCTGACCTGACCGGCGATCTCCCGGCGGGCGTGCGATCACTGCTGCCGGTGGCGTGAACTGTCCGCAGCTGGCGTGACGACGTCGGTCCTACGCGCCAAATCGCTTCTTACGCTCCCTGAGTCGATATCCGCCATGCGATGGAGGAGCAACATGAGTGAGCTGACCGGCAAGGTAGCGTTGGTGACCGGAGGCAGCCGCGGCATCGGCGCGGCGATCGCCCGGCGGCTGGCCGGCGCGGGCGCGGCCGTCGCATTGACCTATGCCCAGTCGAAGGAGCAGGCGCAGGCGGTCGCCGACCAGCTCGAGCTGGAGGGCGGCCGGGCGGTGATCATCCACGCCGATCTCACCGATCCGACCACCGCGGCGGCAGCCGTCGACGAGACGGTGAAAGCGCTGGGCCGCCTGGACATTCTGGTGAACAACGCCGGATTCCTCGCCTACGGCCCGATCGGCGAGACCACCCTCGAGGACCTGGACCGAGTACTGGCCGTCGACGTCAAAGCCATCTATCTGGCCGCCCAGGCCGCGTCCCGTCACCTCGGCGCGGGCGGGCGCATCATCAATATCGGCTCCTGCTTCA
The DNA here is from genome assembly GCF_053601505.1 of Nocardia sp. NPDC004722. Taxonomy (NCBI): domain Bacteria; kingdom Bacillati; phylum Actinomycetota; class Actinomycetes; order Mycobacteriales; family Nocardiaceae; genus Nocardia; species Nocardia sp. NPDC004722. Next base: position 24,125 of record NZ_JBSGBY010000017.1, on the reverse strand, counting down.
CCGGGCGCGTCCCCGGCGAGAACTTCGTCCTCCAAGCCATGGCCAAGACCGCCCTCATCGGCCTCACCAAGGGCCTCGCCCGCGAGCTCGGTCCGCGCGGAATCACCGCCACCACAGTGGATCCGGGCCCCATAGACACCGATATGAACCCTGCCGACGGCGATTCCGGCGACTTCCAACGCGGCCTCACCGCCCTGGGCCGCTTCGGCGAGGCCGAGGACATCGCCGCCGCCGTGGCCTACCTGGCAGGCCCCGGCGGCCGCTACATCACCGGCACGTCGCTGGCCGTGGACGGCGGCTACACGGTCTAGGCGACGACCAGCACCTCGCGCAGACGCTGGAGCTCGGCGGCCGAAAGACCGTTGGCGAGCAGCCATTCGGCCGCGCCGCCGTGCTCGGCGTGCAGGTTCTTCAGGAATCCGAGCATGACCTCCGGGGTGACGGCCAGGATGCCCGTATTCGCCTGCGGCAGGCCCTCGTAGGACGGGAGCGCGTCGAGACGGTCGCGGACCCGCTGCATGCGCTCGTTGGTGAGGGCGTAGTCCTCGGCGATGGGTTCGGCGGGGACGCCGACCGCGTCCAACAGGACGGCGGCCAGGACCCCGGTGCGGTCCTTGCCCGCGGCGCAATGGAACAGCACCGAGTGCCGAGCGGGGTCGATGATCAGGCGGACCGCCTCGACGATGTGCTCGCCGCTGCCGCCGAGCAGCTGACCGTAGAGCTCGGTCAGGTCGACGCGGGTCTTGTCGGGGACCAGATCCCTTGCGGCCAGTGAGGACTGGGGCGACTTGCGGATCGGCAGGTTGGCGATGTGGACGTCAGCGTCGCCGATCAGGCCGTAACCCTCGCGCTCCACCTCGTCGGGCAGGCGCAGGTCGATGACCGTGCGCAGGCCCAGGCCCTCGACCAGCCGCGACAGGTCGTCACAGGTGGCCTGCTGCAGGGTGCTGGAGCGCAGTACGACGCCGAATCGCGTAGTGCCGCCACCGGTTACGGGCAGGCCGCCGAGATCTCGGACATTGTCGATCTGGGCGAAGTCGACCCAGCGGCTGTACACAGGCTCAGTGGGCACGGCCGGCCGCCGCCTCTTCCGCACGGGTCAGGCCGCACAGGCCGATCAGGTCTTCGTGCAGCTCGAACCAGACGGTGTGATAGCTGTCCATGATGGGCCGGGCCACATACGTGTGATCGCCCTCGCCGATCCGCTCCACCGCCCGGTCCAACCGGTCCAGGTAGCGCGACAGGCGCGGGGCCAACCCGCCCAGCCGCCCGATGAGCGGACGCAACCGCTGATGCGTGTCACCCAAGCGCGCCAGCACCGACGCGTCGTATTCGGCGTCGGCGTGATCGTTGACGGTGGCCGCGTCCTTCATCTGCCAGTCGGTGATGATCACCTTGAGATCGGCGTTGTAGACGCAGAACTCGTCGTAGGCGGCGGTCATGGCCGCCGCGTCGACGGTGGCGCGTTCCTCGGCGAGCAACTGCTCGAGGCGGGGACGGCCCTCGGGGGTGATGCGGAAACCGGCGGGCGTGGTCGCGCAGTATCCGGCGGTCACCAGATGCTCACAGCAGGAGGCGATCTCGGCGGTCTCGGCGAACAGGCTGGCGGCCAGATTGTCGGCGTTCACCCGGCCCTTGATGCCGACCAGCCGCAGCACGGCCAGCTCGGTGACGGGAACGTGCACGGAAACCTCTTCCTGCTCGGCGTTTTCCGGCCCCGCGACGGTCTCGGCGGCGGCGCGACGCTCGAGCCGCTCGGCCAGCCCCGCGTCGTCCACGCCCGCCCACTGGGCGAGCTGCGCGACATCCGCGAGCACGGCCTGCTCGACCGGCTTGGCGACCACCTCGCCCGACAGCACCAGACCGGCCCCGCCGTCCACGGTCACCGTCCGCCCGGCCAGCGCGTCGACGACGCCCGGCCCGCAGCCGACCACGCACGGGCGGCCCAGTTCCCGGCTCACCAGCGCGGCATGCGAAGTGGTGCCGCCCAATTCGGTGACGACGGCCCGGGCGGCGATCATGCCGTGCAGATCGTCCGGGCTGGTGGTGGGACGCACCAGGATGACATCCTCCCCCGCCTCCGCGCGCGCCTCGGCCTCGTCGGGGTCGGTCACCACGATGCCGGAAGCCAGTCCGGGACAGGCGGATTCGCCGCGGGCCAGGGGCAGCTGACCGGCGCTGTCGCCCGAGGCCGGGCGCAGCACCTCGCGCACCTGCTCGGCGGTGACCCGGTCGAGGGCCTCATCGGCGCTGATCAGCCCCTCGGCGACCATCGCCACCGCCGATCGCACCGCGGCCCGCGCCGAACGCTTGGCCGGACGCGACTGCAACAGCCACAGCGTCCCGGATTCGACGGTGAACTCCACGTCCTGAATGTCGCGGCCGTCGTGCTCGAGCAGCCGCACGGCGGCGATCAGCCGCTCGTGCACCGCGGGCTGGGTGGCCGCCAGGTCGTCGAGCGGGCGCGGGGTCAACCGGCCCGACACCACGTCCTCACCCTGCCCGCCGACCAGCCACTCGCCGTAGACGGGTCCGTCGCCGGTGTTCGGGTTGCGGGTGAAAAGCACTCCGGTGCCGGAGGATTCGTCGAGATTGCCGAACACCATGGCCTGCACGGTGACCGCGGTGCCGAGGGTGTCGGGCAGGCCGCGATGGGCGCGATAGGTCTTGGCGCGCGCGGAATCCCAGGACTGGAACACGGCCTCGACCGCACCGCGCAACTGCTCCCACGGATCGGCCGGAACCTCGCCGTGCGCGTCACCGAGCACGGTCTCGCGGTACTGGTGCACGAAACGCTGGCGCGTGTCGCGCGCGTACTCCGGATTGCGGGTCTCGGCGACCAGCGCCTGCTGCACCGCGTCGGTCATGCCCAGGTTCAGGACGGTGTCCATCATGCCGGGCATGGAGATGGCCGCGCCCGAGCGCACCGACACCAGCAGCGGCCGCTCCGCGGATCCGAAGCGCCGACCGGTGCCGCGCTCGATCATGGCGATGCCGTCACGCACCTGCGCCCAGATCTCCTCGGCGATGACACCCCGGCGGGTGTAGTCGGCCCAGCCGTCGGTGGTGATGACGAACGCGGGCGGCACCGGAAGACCGAGCGACCGCATGTGGTCGATGCTCCACGCCTTGCCGCCGATCCGCTCCCGCGACAGCCCGCACGCGCCGTCGAGTTCGACAACGGTCACGGCGTCCGCATCGGGACGCCGCACCAACTCCGTTCCGGCCGTCATGTCACTCCTCCGAGATCCTGGATTCATTTCGCACTCCAGCGCTCCGCCGCTGCTCGAGCGGCCTGCCGGGCAATCTCCCGTCCCCCCACGGGACCACTCCATCGAGCGTGCCGCGTGACCCCTCCCACACCCAACTCCCATCCCGATCACCGGTACGCCGGGCGTTCGCAACCCGTGCACCTTGGCACGGCCGGTCAGTGGGATGGCACAGCGAAAATGGGGATTCACGCAACGGCGCTGGGGCAGGATGGGCGGATGGATCGGCGGCACTCGGGCGGGAGCTCCACGGTCGGACCCGTGACGACCATCCCGGCACTGGTGGCGGACAGGGCACGGCGGTATCCGGACGCGGTGGCCATGGCCGGACCGGCCGGACGCCTGACATTTGCCGAACTCGCCGAGGATGTCGCTGCGGTCACCCGCGCCGCCATGGCGTCCGGTCTGGAAGTCGGCGATCGGGTCGGGATCTGGGCGCCCAACAGCATGCGCTGGGTGGTCACCGCGCTCGGAATGCTCGGCGCGGGCGCGACTCTGGTGCCGATCAGCACCCGGTTGCGCGGCGCGGAAGCCGCCGACGTGCTGGCCCGCAGTCACGCCAAGGCGGTGTGCACGGTGCAGGAGTTCCTGGGCCGCGACTATCCGGGCATGCTGGCCGAATCCGGCGTTCCGCTACCGGATCTGGAGCATCTGATCCTGCTCGACGACGCCCGCGGCGAGGGCGACACGGACTGGGACATCAGCTCCTGGGAAGGGTTCCTGGCCCCCGGCACCGTGATCGCGCCGCAGTCGGCGACCGAACGCACCGCCGAGCTCGACCCGGACGCCGTCTCCGACATCCTGTTCACCTCCGGCACCACCGGCGCGCCCAAGGGGGTGCTCGCCACCCACCGTCAGAGCCTGGAGGTGTTCGCGCAGTGGGCCGACGCGGTCACGCTGCGCGCGCGTGACCGGTACCTGCTGGTGAATCCGTTCTCGCACACCTTCGGATACAAGGCCGGGATCCTGGCCTGCCTGCTCAAGACGGCGACCATGGTGCCGATGGAACGCTTCGACGCCACCGGCGCGCTGCGGCTCATCGAGAGCGAACGCATCACCGTGCTGGCCGGTCCCCCAACGCTTTTCACCGACCTGCTGGCGGCCGACCACGACAACCACATGCTGGGCTCGCTGCGCCTGGCCGGCACCGGCGGCGCCACCATCCCCACCGAGCTGGTGCGCCGCATCCGCGACGACCTGCGGGTGCCGTTCGTGTTCACCGCCTACGGGCTCACCGAATCCATCGGCGTCGTATCCATCTGCCCGCCCGACGCCCCCGCCGAACTGGTGGCGGGCACGGCGGGAAAGCCCTTGGCGGGCAGCGAGGTCCGCATCGTCGACCGCGACGGCAAGGACGTGGAGACCGGCGAGCCGGGCGAGATCGTCGTGCGCGGCCCGAACGTCATGCTCGGCTACCTCGACGACCCGGAGGCCACCGCGGCCGCCATCGACGACGGCTACCTGCGCACCGGCGATATCGGCAGTCTCGACCACGACGGCTACCTGCGGGTCACCGACCGTCTCAAGGACATGTTCATCGTCGGCGGCTTCAACGCCTACCCGGCCGAGATCGAGCGAATCCTGCTGCGGCATCCCGATATTCGCGATGTCGCGGTGATCGGCATCCCCGATGCGCGCCTGGGCGAGGTGGGCCGCGCGGTGGCGGTGGCCGCCGACGGCGTCACCCCCGACCCGGCCGCCGTCATCGCCTGGTCGCGCACGCAGCTGGCGAGCTACAAGGTGCCACGGGAGGTCGTCTTCGTCGACGACCTCCCGCGCAATACCGGCGGCAAGGTGCTCAAAGCGCAACTGCGCGAAGGGATCTGATCAGTTCCCCAGCACCGGGCCGTCCGCCCACCGGTACAGGTGCGCGATGGCAGGTTCCACGATCGAGCCCGGGATCTCCGCGTCGAACCAGCGGTCCACGTGCGTCCAGTGATACGGATGCAGCAGGTAGTCGCCGTTGAGGCCGTCCGGATCGGCGAACTCCTGCTCCCACACGTGCGTCCAGCGCGGATGGCCCGGGACCCGGCTCAGTGACCAGGATTTGATGGCGGCGATGTGGGCGGGCATGGCCATCAGATCGGATTCGAAGCGGGCCACCGTCTCCGGCGGGGTGTCGTGGCGCACTGTGAGCAGCAAGGTGCGCTTGATGCGGCGGGGCGAATCCAGGCGCACCACGCGGGCGTGTACCGGGGCCAGCGGCACGATATCGGCGGCCTCCGGCAGGCCGGGCAGCACGGTGGCGGGCGCGGAATCGGCGGTCAGATCCCACAGTGCGCCCTGGCCGCCGGTGCTGCCGGGCTGATCGACGCCCGCCGAGCAGTGCGTGACACCGGGGGTCGCCACGGCCACGGCGGCGTCGGCGGTGAGCCGGGCCTCACTGTCGGGGGCGGGGGCGAGAATCACCCAGCGGCTCATGGTTTTTCCTCCTGCACCGCCAGCACGTGGCGCTCGCGGGTGACGGCGACGGTATCGGTGGTCGACCAGAAGGCGGCCACCGCGGGATCGGCCGCCGCCGCGCCCCGCATGCCGTAGAAGTCGTAGATGCCGGGGAGTTCCCAGACGATCTGCACGGCAATCGAATCCGCGCCGGTGTACTCGCGCAGCACCTGCGGTGCGCGCAGCCCTCGGGCCGTCGCGCCGGGCAGGTACTCGCCGCGCCAGCGGGTCAGCCAGTCCTCGGCGCGGTCGACGGGCAGCACGACGCGGTCGACGACGCGGACCGGAGTAGCGGGGTTCACAGCTTCGCCTCCACCTCGTTGCGGTACCGATCCACATACCCCGCAAGGTTTTCCACACCGTTGAGCAGAGACTCCGGGCCGAACATGGGCGGGGTCAGCACGATGCGACTCGCGCCCGCCGTGACATAGGGGCGCACGTACTCGGGGTCGAACTCGCGGGTGAAGTCGAACGAGCCGGGCCAGATGGTCATCTCGACCGCGTCCTCGGAACGTCCTGCGGCAGCGCCGATCTCACGGATCTTATCCGCGCCGCGCGCGAAGTCCGCCGACGAGATGGTGTACGGGAACCAGCCGTCGCCGACCTTGGCCGCCCGGCGCACGGCGGGAGCGCTGTTGCCGCCCAGCACGATCGGGATGGAACGCTCCGGCTGCGGCAGGCAGAACTGCCGCTCGAACGACAGGTGCTTGCCCTGGTAGCTCGCCGGGGACTGCGTCCACAGCGCCCGCATGACCCCGATGCAGTCGTCCAGGCGCGCCCCGCGCTCCTCGAACGGCACCCCGATGGCCGCGTATTCCTCCTTCTGCCAGCCGATTCCGAGGCCGAGCAGGAGGCGTCCATCGGACTGCCGGTCCAGCGTCGCGGCCCGCTTGGCCAGCACCACCGGACTGTGCAGCGGCGCGACCACCATCGCCGTACCCAGCTTCAACGTGCTCGAGGCGGCGGCCAGAAACGCGAGGGTCTCGAGCGGATCCGTCATGGGCACCCCGAGATCCCCGCCCGGCATCTTCCCATCCGGCGAATAGGGGTACAGCGGCTCGTAATTCTCCGCCACCACAACATGTTCCACGGTCCAGATCGAATCCAGACCACATTCCTCCGCCGCCGTCGCGAACTCCCGCAGGAACCCTCCGTCGGTCACCAAGCCGTCGAGATATGGCATGAGCATGCCGATGCGCATCGACTGCCCTCCGTCCTTCTGAAATTGAACCTATTAATTTGTCGAAGCTGTAGAAACACGAACGGCCACCGAACCCCAACACCAGAGGTGCCGAGTGGTGGCCGTCGTCCGGACGCATGGTCACGGTCGCGACCAGGCTCAGATTTCCTTGCGCATCTGAGCGGTGAGGGGCTTCATGTAGCCCGAGCCCAGCAGACGCCGCATGATGTTCATGGCCTTGGCGTCCTTGCCGATCAGGATGAGCGGCTTGTTCTTGCGGATGCCGTTGACGATGGTCTTGGCGCAGTCCTCGGGGCTGGTCTGGGCCAGGCGGTCGAAGTTGGCGGCCAGGTCGTCGCGGTCGCGGGTGGCGGCGGCCCTTGCCTTCCAGGCGATTTCGGTCTTGATCATGCCGGGGTGGACGCTGGAGACGCCCACGTTGTAGCCGGCGATGATCATCTCCTGGCGCAGCGCGTCGCTGATGGCGTGCATGGCGTACTTCGACGAGCTGTAGCCGCCCTGGCTGGGGCAGGCCACCAGGCCGAACATGCTGGAGACATTGGCGATATGCCCGTCACCGGAGGCGATCACGTGCGGCAGGAACGCCTTCACGCCGTGCAGCGTGCCCCAGTAGTTGATGCCGAAGATCCACTCCAGGTCCTCCCAGGAGACTTCCTCGATATTGGCGGTCAGCGAGACACCGGCATTGTTGATGACCATATTGACCTTGCCGAAGTCGGCGACGACCTCGTCGGCGTGCGCGTACACGGCGGCGCGGTCGGTCACGTCCAGCTTGTAGGCGCGGGCCTTCGCGCCCTCCTTCTCGCAGAGCGCCGCGGTCTCGGCGACGTTGTCGAGATTGCGCCCCGACAGCGCCAACTGCGCGCCGTTGCGGGCGAGCTCCAGGGCCAGCGCCCGGCCGATACCGGCACCCGCACCGGTGATGACGGCGACCTTGCCGTGGAAGTCCTTCATGGGTGTTTCCTTGTCTCGCAACGGAGTTACTACTGAGAGGTGAAGCCGCCGTCGGCCACGAATTCGGAGCCGGTGCTGTAGGAGGAGTCGTCGGAGATGAGGAACAGGACCAGGTTGGCGAGTTCCTCGGGGCGTGCGGGCCGGGCAATGGGCTGATTGGCCGCGATATTGGCCGAGCGGTCCGAGGTCGCGACCATTTCGGTGGCCACGATCCCCGGGTGCACCGAGTTGACGCGGACATTGTCGGCCGCGAATTCCTGTGCGGCCGTTTTGCTCATGCCGCGCACCGCCCACTTGGAGGCGACGTAGCCGAGGATGTTGTTGTAGCCGATGAGCCCGCCGGTCGAGGAGATGTTCACGATCGACCCCACCCCGGCCCGGCGCATGGACCCGATGACGGCCTTCATGCCGAGGAACACACCGACCTGGTTGACGTCGATCACCTTGCGGTAGTCGGCTTCCGAGAGCTTCTCGATCGGGTCCACGTGCACGATGCCCGCGTTGTTGACCAGACCCGACACCGGCCCGAACGCCGCCTCGGTCCGCGCGACCACGTCGTTCCAGGCCGCCTCGTCGGTCACGTCCAGTGGGAAAAACCGTGCCGCGTCACCGATTTCGGCGGCGACGGCCTCACCGGCCTCGATCAGCACATCGGTGATCACCACCTGCGCGCCCTCGGCCGCCAGCTTGCGGGCGAATGCCGCCCCCATGCCACGCGCACCACCGGTGACGATGACGACCTTCGAATCGACCCGTCCCATGTCAGTTCTCCTGTGCCTCTGTGGTTTCGAGATCGGCGAGATGGTTGGCGGCGATGTAGCCGAACACCATGGCGGGGCCGATGGTCGCGCCCGCACCCGCATAGTCGTTGCCCATCACCGCGGCGGAGTTGTTGCCCGCCGAGTACAAGCCCGGAATCACCGCGCCCTGATCGTCGAGCACGCGGGAGTGCTCATCGGTGACCAGTCCACCCTTGGTGCCCAGATCGCCAGGCACCATCTCGACCGCGTAGAACGGGCCGCGCTCGAGCGGAGCCAGGGTCGGGTTGGGCTTGACGGTCGGATCGCCGTAGTAGCGGTCGTAGGCCGAATCGCCGCGCAGGAAGTCCTCATCGCGGCCCTTCGCGGCGAACCCGTTGAAGCGCTGCACGGTGGCTGCCAGGCTGTCGGCGGGAATGCCCAGCTTGGCGGCCAACTCGGCGAGGGTGTCGGCCTGCTTGATGATGCCCGCGTCGAAGTACTTCTGCGGCAACGGACGCTTGGGGAAGTTGCCCAGGAACAGGTACCGGTCGCGGAAGTTCTGATCGAAGATGAAGTGCGCCGGAATGCTGCCGGGGGCCTTCTTCTCCTGCTCGTACATGGTGTGCACGACATTCACGTACGGCGCGGACTCGTTGACGAAGCGCTGACCGTTGGCGTCGACCACGATCGCGCCGGGCTGCGAGCGCTCGGCCAGCATGAAGAACGGCGGCCCGTCGGGGTTGCGCACGGACGGACCCCACCAGGCGTCGTCCATGAGATCGACTGCGGCACCGGCCTTCTGACCCGCCAGGATGCCCTCGCCGACATTCTCGGTCGCGCCGACGGTCCAGCCGGTGTCCTGCGGCCCGTCGATGTACTGCTTACGCATCTCCAGGTTGTGCTCGAAGCCGCCCGCGGCCAGCACCACGCCGCGGCGCGCCTTGATGGTGACCGGACGGCCCTCGTGCTCGGCGTGAATGCCGACCACCACGCCGTTCTCTACGATCAGCTCGGTGAGCGGGGTGTTGAGCCACACCGGCACGCCCGCGTCCCGCAGCGACAGCCACAGCCGCGCCGCGAGGGCCTTGCCCAGGCTCAGCGGCTTCGCACCCTTGATCATGTTCAGCGCGGTCTGCGCGCCCACCTTGATCGCGGTCTTCTTACCCGCCCAGGTGCGCGCGATCATGTTCAGGTCGTGGAAGTCCTTGACCGTGATGGCGATGCCCTTGGGCGCGGACATGGTCGGGCGGTTGATCTTGTCCAGATCCGCGCCGAGCAGACGGCCGTCGATGATCTTGGGCTCGATGCTGCGGCCCTGCGCCAGCCCGCCCGGGAACTCGGGGTGGTAGTCGGAATAGCCGCGGTCGTAGGCGAACGCCCAATGCTTGGAGCGAGCGCCGATATAGCGGAACATCTCCGGGCCCTGCTCCAGGAACGCCCGCTGCTTGGCTTCCGGAACCCGCTCGCCGACAACGGCTTTCAGGTAGGTGCGGGCCATCTCCGGGCTGTCCGGCACCCCCGCGGCCTGCAACACCGGGTTGTTCGGCACCCAGATGCCGCCGCCCGAGCGCGCGGTGGACCCGCCGAAGAGGCTGCTCTTCTCGATCAGGGTGACCGACAGGCCCCGGTAGGCGGCGGTCAATGCGGCGGTCATGCCCGCCGCGCCCGAACCCACGACGACGACGTCGAATTCGAATTCCATGAATCTCGATCCTTAATAGCCGCAGCTGGTCAGCATGCCGCCGTCGACGACGAATTCGCCTCCGGTGCAATAGCTCGAGGCATCCGACGCCAGGAACAACGCCACCTCGGACACCTCGACCGGCTGACCCCAGCGCGGAATGGGCAATTCGGAGAAGAAACTGTTGCCGTCCACCCCGGACGCGCCCGCCACGGACGCGGTCATGGGGGTGGCGATGCCGCCGGGATGAATCGAGTTCACCCGGATACCCGAGTGACCCAGCTCCCGCGCGGCCGACTTGGTGAGCCCGCGCAACGCGAATTTGCTTGCGCTGTAGGCGGAAAGCCCGGCCGCACCGACGAAGCCCTCGACCGAGGAGACATTCACGATGGACCCGCCGCCGGCGGTGGTGAGGGCGGGCGCGGCCGTCTTGATGCCGAGGAATGACCCGGTCACGTTGATGTTCATGATGGTCTGGAACTCGTCCAGGCTCATCTCCACGATCCGCTTGAACCGCAGGATCCCGGCATTGTTGACCAGCACGTCCAGCTTGCCGAACCGGGTGGTGGCCGCGGAAACAGCTGACTGCCAATCGGATTCGCTGGTGACATCGTGGTGCACATAGTGGACGGCGTCGCCCAGCTCCGCCGCCAGGGCCTTGCCCTCGTCGTCGAGCACGTCACCGAACACGACCTTCGCGCCCTCGGCCACGAAGCGGCGCACATGCTCCGCTCCCATGCCGCGCGCGCCACCGGTCACCAGCGCCACCTTGCCGTCCAGCTGTCCCACCGAATCCTGCCTTCCTCTGCTCGTCTCCCGACGCTAAGTCCGGATGCGCGAAGGCGGCACGGTGTGGTCCCGGCCACTGAGACATCCCGATGACCTGAGGTTATGAGTGCAGAAGTATTCCGGTTAGACATAAAGGCCCCATGGGGGTGCGGAAGCGTCGCGCAAGGAGTCCGGATGAAGTTCTCGATGATCTTCGAGGCGCAGATGACCGACCCGACCGCCGCCCACGAGGCGCAGGTGCTGCGCGACTGCGTCGAACAGGCGGTGCTCGCCGACGAGATGGGGTTCGACGCCGTCTGGGCCGTCGAGCATCACGGGCTCAAGTGGTACGCGCACATGAGCGCACCGGAGATCTTCCTGACCTATGTGGCCGCCAAGACCGAGCGGGTGCGCATCGGTCACGGCGTGGTCTGCATGCCCTTCGGCTTCAACCATCCCGTCCGCACCGCCGAACGCGCGGCCATGCTCGACGTGCTCTCCGGCGGCCGCCTCAACCTCGGGGCGGGTCGCGGCGCGACCGCCGTCGAAACCTCCATGTGCGGCGTCGATCCCGACCGCACCTATCAGGAGGTCGAGGAATCACTGCGAATGATCGCCACTGCCTGGCAGGACCCCGAAGGCGAATTCGAATACCACGGTGAGCTTTTGGATATCGACCCGCATCACCTGCTGCCACGCCCGGTACAACGCCCGCATCCGCCGCTGTTCATGGCGTGCACCAAGAAGGACACCCTGAAACTGGCCGCCGACTACGGAATCGGCGCGCTGGTCCTGGGTTTCGCCGGTATCGAGGAGATCGCCGAACTGCGCGGCATCTACGACGACGCCATCGCCGCGCGCACCGGGGAACGCTTCGTCTCCACCGTCGTCAACGACCACTTCGCCGCGCTGTGCCCGACCATCGTGCTCGACGACCGCGAGCAGGCCCAGCAGATCGGCGCGCGCGGGCAGCGGTTCTTCGCCCAGTCCATCAAGTACTACTACGGTGCGGGCCCGGTGCCCGACGAGGCAGTGGAGCCCGGCGTCGACGAGATCGCCAAGATGCGCGAAATCGCCGACGAGCACGTGGCTTTCCTGCACGAGGCCAAGATCCCGGTGAAGTCCGGATCCACCGCCATCTTCAATACCGAGCACGCCTACGGCAATGCCGACGACGCCATCGCGTATGTCGAACGCCTGCAAGCCGCCGGGGCCGACGAGATCCTGTGCCTCATCCAGATGGGCACCGTGCCACAAGCCGCATGCCTGGAGACCATCCGCCAGTGGGGCGAGAAGGTCATCCCCCACTTCAGAAACAAGTAGAACAGACAGAAGGAAGTCGAAATGGCTGATCTGACAGGCAAAGTCGCCCTGATCACCGGTGCCGCGCGCGGCCAGGGCGCGGCCGAGGCGCGCCTGTTCGTCGAGCGCGGCGCACAGGTGGTCATCACCGACGTGCTCGAGACCGAGGGCAAGGAACTCGCCGAATCCCTCGGCGAGGCAGCGCGTTTCGTGCGCCACGACGTCACCGACGCCGACAGCTGGGACGCCGCGGTCGCCGTCGCCGTCGACACCTTCGGCAAGCTCGACGTGCTGGTCAACAATGCCGCCATCTACATCATGAAGCCGCTCACCGAGACCAGCCCCGAAGAGCTGGATCGGATCCTGCAGGTCAACCTGGTCGGCGCGTTCCGCGGCATCAAGGCCGTACTGCCCGCCATGACCGCGGCGGGCGGCGGTTCCATCGTGAACATCTCCTCGCAGGCCGGGCTCGAGGGCCTGATGAACCACTCCGCCTACGGCTCCTCCAAGTGGGGTCTGCGCGGCCTGTCCAAGATCTCCGCCCTGGAGCTCGGTCCCGCCCAGATCCGGGTCAACTCCGTGCATCCCGGCCCGATCGCCACCCCGATGGTCCCCTACCTGACCACCGGCCCCGGCAGCTTCCCGACCCTGCCGCTGGAGCGCACCGGCCTGCCCGAGGAGGTCGCCGAACTGGTCGCCTTCCTGGCGTCGGATGCCTCGGCCTACATCACCGGCGCGGAGGTGACCGTCGACGGCGGGCTCGCGGCGGGCAAGTTCATTCCACGAAACATGCAGTAGCGCAGCGAGATCCAGGAAGGCCCGCAATGACCCTGTCGCCCGAATGGCAGACCTTCGTCGACGCCGCCGCCGCGGCGTTCCCGGCGCTGGGCACCGAGGTGCTCGACGCCGCCGAAGCGCGGGCCTTCCTGGCCGCCCGCCCCGCCCCCACCGTCGAACCGATTCCCGTTGCGGCGGTGGAGGACTGGCTGGTTCCCGGCCCCGAAGACGCCCCCGAGGTTCCGGTGCGGCTGTACCGGCCGCTGGACGCCGAAGCCGTTCCGGGCGTGGTGGTCTTCTATCACGGCGGCGGATTCGTGCTGTGCGGCTTGGATTCCCACGACCGGTTCTGCCGCACCATGGCCAACGCCGCCGGGGTCATCGTGGTCTCGGTCGACTATCGCCGCGCCCCCGACGCGCGCTTCCCGGCCGCCGCCGACGACGCCTACGCGGTGCTGCGCTGGGTGGCCGACAATGCCGAATCCCTGGGCGGCGATCCGGACCGCCTCGCCGTGGCCGGGGACAGCGCCGGCGGCAACCTCGCCACCGTCGCGGCCATCACCGCCCGCGACAACGGCGGACCCGACATCGCCTTCCAGCTGCTCATGTACCCGATGCTGGACCCGAACTGCGACAGCGGGTCCTACGCCTCCAATGCCGAGGGCTACTTCACCACGGCGGCTCATCTGCGCTGGTATTGGCAGCAGTATCTGTCCTCGGACGCCGAACGCTCCGACCCCTACGCCAATCCGCTGATCGCCGACCTGACCGGGCTGCCGCCCGCCCACATCGCGACCGCCGAATTCGATCCGCTGCGCGACGAGGGCGAGATCTACGGGCGGCTGCTGCGCGACGCGGGCATCGACACCGAGATCCACCGCTGGAACGGCACCGTGCACGGCTTCATGTCCATGGCCTTCCATCTACGAGAAACCGAGCGCGCCAACACAACCGCGTTCGAGGCGCTGCGCCGCGCCCTGGCCCGAACACCCGTCATGTGAAATTCCCAGTGGGTTCACAACCGGAGGGGTTAGCATCGCTTGCGTTCATCCGTTTGAAACGTGAGGAAATCACTTGTCGGTCGCACGCCACATCTCGTCCGTGACAGGCACCGCTCTGGCGGCCATGACCCTCGCCGCCGCGCTCGCCGGAACTGCCCACGCCGCACCCGGGAGCTATGGCACCCTGGCGCTCTCGCGCCTGAAGAACAGCGCCGTCGCCGAATCCGACACCAGCAAGGTCGCCGCCGACGCCGCCGCCATCCGCAGCTGCGCCAACTACGACTGCGAGATCGTGCTGCGCTTCACCGACGGCTGCGGCGCGGTCGCCCAGGGCGCGGACGGCACCTGGGGCTGGGCCGTCGGCGGCAGCCTCGACGAGGCCCAGCAGAACGCCGTCGCCGGGCTGGGCCAGAGTGCTCCCCCGTTCCCGGATCTGGGCAGCGCCCAGGCGGTCGCCGCCCACGTGGTCGCCAGCACCTGCACCAACGGCTTTCAGTAACCACGAAATCCCGTAGGCCGGACGGGCTCAGTGCGGGTACTGAGCCTCATAGGCCGCGCGCTCGGCGGCACGACGGGCCGCCCGCGTCGGGTTCTCCAAATCCTCGGGGAAGCCGTGCTTCACCAGCCGGTGCGCGCGATTCATCGGCATGTACGCCACGATGTAGAACAACGCCAGCAGCACACCCAGCAGAATCACCGCCAGTTTCAACGCCAGCTCACCCGGCAGCAGGAACGCCAGCGCGAAAACCGGGAGCAGCGGCACCATTTGGCGCACGATATGACGCGGCACCGCCCAGGTGCCGGTGAGATCGTTGCGCACCCACTCCCGCAGGTCCTCGGGCAGCACGCGCCCGAACGAGTAGCCGAGCCACTGAACAGGGTTGGGGCGCTTCATTTCCGGTTTCCCTTCGTCGACTCTCCGTGGTCCGCGAGATCTTCCGGACCGGCGAGCACCGATCGCCGCGCCGCGGCATTGACCCTGCCGAGCACCTCGCGCAACTCCTCGAGATCGGCCAGGCTCACCCCCAGCCGCGCCACCACCGCGGGCGGGATCTTCTCGGCCTCGCGACGCAGCTCGCGCCCGGCCTCGGTCAGATCCACCACGAGACTGCGTTCGTTGTGGGCATCGCGCCGCCGGGTGATGAGCCCCGCCGCCTCCAGCCTTTTGAGCAGCGGCGAGAGGGTGGGCGAATCGAGCTGAATGGCCTCGCCGATGTCCTTGACCGACATCGGCGCCTCGCCCCACAGCGCCAGCATCACCAGATACTGCGGATGCGTCAGCCCCATCGGCTCGAGCAGCGGACGGTACACCGCGAGCACCGCGCGGTTGGCGACCGCCAGCGCGAAGCAAACCTGCCGGTCCAGCTGCAACGGATCGACCGTGTCGGCCATCGACTCCACCGCTCCACCCTCCTCTTGGTTAGGGCAATAATAGTTAATGCACTAACTGTTAGTCGACGACTCGGTGTGTAATTGGCGTCACATATCAACCCTCCCGCTGCGCCAGCGACGCCATCAGCGTGACGATGCGGCCGGTGTCCATATAGTCGCGGAACAGCGTGACCAGGCCGTCCTCCACGCGAATCACGTTGACGGAGCTGCGAACCCACTCCCGCGGCCGATCCGGGCGGGTGATGTCGATATCGCATTCGGTGATGAAGAGCCCGGGTTCGGTGGTCTCGTGCACGATCGGGCGGATGCCGTGCAACTCGATCCCGGCCATGTTCCCGCCGGACCAGCGTTCGGCCAGATACTCGCGGATCCGCTCGCGGCCCTCGATGCGAGCGGGCTGACCAGGAATCAGGAACGGGACCTCGAAGACGGCATCCGGGGCCATCAGCGCCGCGAAGCGGGCGGGATCTCGCGAGGTCAGCCCCTCGAAGAGACGAATGACAAGGTCACGAGGGGTTTCGACGGATGTGGACACAACTACCTCCAAAAACGGAACGTTGGACCCGGTTAATATTCGGGGCGCGCGCCCCGCTTGTCAACCAATAGGTAGGCTGTCCGAGTGACCGATCGCCCCCTGCGCGCCGATGCCCGCCGCAATCGCGAGCGGGTCCTGGCCGCCGCCCAGGAAGCCTTTGCCGCCGAAGGCATCTCGGTGCCGCTCGACGAGATCGCGCGCCGGGCGGGCGTCGGGGCGGGCACGGTGTATCGCCACTTCCCCACCAAGGAAGCGCTTTTCGAGGCCGCCATCCTCGATCAGGTCGAGCGGATCACCGCACACGCGCACGAACTGACCGAGGCGCACGATCCGGGCACGGTGTTCTTCGAATTCCTGGCCAAGCTGGTCTTGCAGGGCGGCGTGAAACGCGACCTGGCCGACGCGCTGCGCGGCAGTGGCGGGCAATTCCCGCGGACGGCGTCGGAGGAGCTCAAAGCGGCACTGGCCATACTGCTTTCCCGCGCCCAGGCGGCCGGGGCGGTGCGGCCGGAGATCGGCGTCGACGACCTGCTGGCCATCATCAAGGGCATCTTCGCCTCCGCGCACGAGGCCGGGGCGGACCCCGGATTAGCCGATCGTCTCTTCGCCGTGATCACCGACGGCCTGCGCGCAAATACCCGGCAATAAGTCGCTGAAATATTGCGGAAATAACTGAAACGAGGGCGAATCGCCCGCATAGTTCCGCAATGTCCGCACGTTTTTGCAACTCGGATGATTTGATGCACCATGTGCTGATCGGTTGCCCTTCGGGCGCCGCGGCCCGGGGCTGTTCTTCGAAGTTCATTCGTGCGAGTCGACGACAGGAGATCAGGTTCGATGAAGCGTGCTTTCCGTGCCGTCGCCGTCACGGCTGGTCTGGCGGTGGCAGCCTGCGGCAACACCCCCAAACCCGACGCCGCGCCGCAGCAGCCACCCCCGCGCACGCTCACCGTCGGGATCAAATTCGATCAGCCAGGACTGTCGGTCCGGGGACCGGACGGCAAACCCCACGGCTTCGACGTCGACACCGCCGTGTACATCGCGAGCAAACTCGGCGTCACCCCCGAGCACATCACCTGGCGCGAAGCCCGCTCCGAGCAGCGCGAGGACCTGTTGAACTCCGGCACAGTCGATTTCATCGTCGCCTCCTACTCCATCACCGCCGCCCGCCAGCAACTGGTCTCCTTCGCCGGGCCCTATCTGCTGGCCGGGCAGGACCTGCTGGTGCGCCAGAGCGAACGCGCCATCGACCAGCCAGAGGACCTCGACGGGCGCACCGTGTGCACCGCCGAGGGCTCCACCTCCGCCGACAAGATCCGCCGCAGCTTCGCCCACAATGTGAAGCTCTCCACCCGGGATACCTACGCGCAGTGCGTGTCCGACCTGATCGCGGGCACCATCGACGCCGTCACCACCGACGACGTCATCCTGGCCGGATACGCCCACGAGCATCCGGGCGTGTTGCGCGTGGTCGGACATCGGTTCACCCGGGAGCGCTACGGGGTCGGTGTGCACAAAGGCGATCTCGACCTGCAGAACCGCATCACCTCCGCCATCCGCATGATGATCGACGACGGCAGCTGGCGGCGTGCCATGGAGGCGAATCTCGCTGCGGGCGGCTACAAGCCGATGCCCGCGCCGGTGGTCTTCAACGCGCCCGATAAGACGGTCGAACCCGGCGATCCCACCACCCTGGATCCGGAATTGGTGAATGCCGCCAAGGCCGTCGCCGCCACCTCCAATGCCCGCGACTGGGAGGGCTTTCGCTCCCTGGTCTGCCCGGAAACCGCCGACACCATCGACGAAATCGTTTTCCAGTACACCCCGCAATTCGACAAAAACCTCGGCGCGGAGGTGAAGAACGCGGGCTACACCAATACCGTCACCGGCGTCACGCAAAACGACCCGAACTCCGCGACCTTCGCATTCCACGAAACCTTCACCAACGTCCCGGAGAAATACCGCAGCTACTTCAAGGACATCGACTACACCGGAAGCATGGTCCGCCGCAACGGCTCCTGGAAACTCTGCGGCCTCGCCGCCGACTTCGTCGAGCCGTAAATAACCTGGTGCACCGAGACGGGCGGTGCACCTACCCTCGACGGCAGTCGAAAGAGAGGACAGTCCAATGTTTCCCGTCGAGCTGCGCGGTACTCGGGCGCAGACGCTCATGTGGGCCCACGAGCACGAGGTCGAGCCGGCCGCGCTGCAGCAGCTGCGCAATATCGCGCAACTGGAATGGGTCCACGGCGTACGGGTGATGCCGGACGTGCACCTGGGCAAGGGGGCGACGGTCGGATCGGTCATCGCCATGAAGGACGCGGTCGCCCCGGCGGCCGTCGGGGTGGACATCGGCTGCGGGATGGAAGCGGTGCTGACCTCGCTCACCGCGGCCGACCTGCCCGATAACCTGCACTCGCTGCGGTCGCGGATCGAGGCGGCCGTGCCCGTCGGGTTCGGGGCGCACGACAACCCGGTGAACGTGAACCGGTTGAACGCAGAGGTTTTCGGCCAGCGCGCAGCGGGCACCACCATGCGCGCGGGGTGGGAGCGCTTCTGGAAGTCGTTCGATTCGCTGGATCCCGCCGTTCAGTCGCGTGAGTCCAAGGCGCACAAGCAGATGGGCACCCTCGGCGGAGGAAATCACTTCTGCGAGGTTTGTCTGGATTCGGAGGATCGTGTCTGGATCCTGCTGCACTCCGGAAGCCGCAATATCGGCAAGGAACTCGCCGAGCGGCACATGGCCGTGGCGCGCACGCTGCCGCACAATGCCGACCTGCCGGATCGCGATCTGGCCGTATTCCTCTCCGGGACACCGGAAATGGACGCCTATCGGCGCGACCTGACCTGGGCGCAGGAGTACGCGGCCCGCAATCGCGCGGTCATGCTCGCCCTGGTCTGCCAGGCGGTCACCGCCGAATTCGACGGGCTGGCAGTGCGTTTCGAGACGCCCATCTCGTGCCACCACAACTATGTGGCCGAGGAGGTCATCGACGGGATGCCCATGCTGGTGACCCGTAAGGGCGCGGTGCGGGCGGGCGCGGGGGACCTCGCGCTGATTCCGGGGTCGATGGGAACGCGGTCGTATGTGGTTCGGGGCAAGGGGAATCCGGCCTCGTTCCAGTCGGCGTCGCACGGCGCGGGACGGCGGATGAGCCGCAACGCGGCCAAGCGGCAGTTCACCGTCGCGGATCTGGTCGCGCAGACCGAGGGCGTGGAATCGCGTAAGGACGCCGGGGTGATCGATGAGATCCCCGCGGCCTACAAGGACATCGATCAGGTCATCGCGGCCCAGGGCGACCTGGTCGATATCGTCGCCACGTTGCGTCAGGTGCTGTGCGTGAAGGGGTGAGACGGGTCAGCGGCGGCGGAAGGTCGCCGCTGCACCCGCGCCCACCAGCAGGATGCCCACGATGAGCGGGAATCCCGTTTGCAGCCACTGGAACAGCGCGATGTGCATGTCATCGGACACCGGCAGATCGCCGATCAAGCGGAAGGTGTCGTCCGGGAAGATGAAATGGATGATCCCGGGCAGCACGCCCCATACCAGCCCGGCGATGATGGTGCCCGCGGGCGAATAGGCGGCCATGGCCGCGACGATCAGGAACAGGATCGCGGCGAGCAGGATCTCGAAGGTCGAGCCGAGCCGGTCGGCGAAGTCCCCCAGAATCGTCCACTGCCGGGTTCCCGCCGCGCCGCGGGCGGCGAGAGCGATGCCGACGGGGGTGATCAGCAACCCCACCAGCGCGCCGGTCACCGTGCGCGACACCCCACCGCTACTGCGAAACTGCGCCCCGGGCGGAGTCCACCCCGCGGGCGAAGGAAACTTCTCCGGCATCTGCGTCTCCCTGCGCACCCCCGGACGCCCTCGTGCCCGGAACCCTATTGTGCGTCCGCCCACGGGATTCCGCGCGATCTTGACCGCTCCGCAACCAAGGCGCTGTTCACCGGTGTTTTACAGCGCGAATGCGTGTCCGGTTGGGAGGATTTGTACGGTTGTCTCGGGTGCGAGATCGGCTGCGGCGGCACGGAAATGCTCCGCGCCCGCGCGGTCGCCCTTGGTCATGAGACGGTCGCCGAGCGGGCCGCTGGAGAAGGCGTAGTGGATCGGCACCGCCACCCGCGGACGCAGGACACGGGCGAGATCGGCCGCTTCCGCCGCGTCCATCACCACCTGCTTGTTGAACGCCGGGCGGATGCGGAGCCCGTTGACCGGGAGCAGGGCCAGTTCCAGATCCGGGAAACGCCGTGCGATGTCGTCCAATTCGGCGATGCGCAGGGTGTCGGCGCCGAAGAAGACGGTGTGGCCGTCGGCGCGCAGCACGAAGGTCACCTCGGGGACGCCGTGACTGGCCGGGGCGGCGGTCACCTCGACCGGGCCGAGGCGGGTGGACTGCCAGGGCGCGAGTTCGACCACGTTCGCGAATCCCGCCGCGCGTACCTGTTTCGCCAGTCCCGGCGCCACCGCGAAGGGCACGGATTTATCGGGATAGGTGATCAGCGCGGCCAGATCGCAGTGGTCGTAGTGGCCGTGACTGATGACGATGCCGGATAACTCCGGCAGCTCGGCCGCGGTGGCGAAGGCGCGTGGCTCGCCCTGGCGATAGAAGCGGGTCTCCGACAACCACGGGTCGGTGAGGATTCGGGCTCCGCCGAAATCGAGGAGGGCGCTGGCATGGACGACACGGGTCACGGTGAGCATGACTTTTCCTAACAAGACAGGCGTCTACTTAACGTAAGTAGACGCCTGTCTTGTTAGCCTGTCAATGTGCCGGATCAACCCATCACCGCCCGCAACCGCAATCGCCGGGGCGAGGGCGCACGCCTGCGCGACGAACTCGTCACCGCCGCCAGCCGCCTGCTCGAAGACCTCGACGGCCAGGAAGCCCTCTCGTTGCGCGCCGTCGCCCGCGCCGCCGGAGTCGCGCCCCAGAGCGTCTACCTGCAATTCGCCGACAAACGCGAACTCCTCACGGCCGTCTACCGGCTCCGCTTCGGCGAACTGCGCGAGGCCCTGCTGACCGCCCTCGCACCGATCCCCGAAACCGCTGCCGCCGAACGCCTTTCCGCGCTGTGCCACGCCTTCGTCGACTACGGCGTCACCCACCCCGGCCACTACCGCGTTCTCTTCGGCACCGCCGGAACCCCCGGCTGGGAACCCACCACCGGCCAACTCCCCGGCCTCCCCACCATGGAACTGCTCACCGCCACCGCGGCCGCCACCGGCACCCCCGACCCCGCCGCCACCGCCCAATGCCTCTGGGCAGGCATGCACGGCCTCATCACCCTCCGCCAAGACCGCCCCAGCTTCCCCTGGCTCCCCCTCGACCACCTGGTCGACACCCTGGTCACCGCCCACTCGGCCACCGCCCGCCGGCAGTAGGGGGTGCGAAGTCGAGCGAAGATGCGGGCGGTGCGGGCGCGGTGTCGGTGTGGTGGGGCACGATGGTCGGCGTGACCTCAGCCGACTCGAATGCCAGCGACCTCGTCCCTGCCCAGCCTGACGCGGGCGGATTGCGGGAGGATGCCGAGCGGCTGCTGCGGGAGTTGGCGGGGCCCGCGGCGCGGCTGCGGGAGGATCAGTGGGTGGCCATCGAGGCGCTGGTGGTGGGGCGGCGGCGGGCGCTGGTGGTGCAGCGGACCGGGTGGGGCAAGTCGGCGGTGTACTTCATCTCGGCGAAGCTGCTGCGGGCACAGGGGCGCGGGCCGACGGTGATCGTGTCGCCGCTGCTGGCGTTGATGCGCAACCAGGTGGCGGCGGCCGAGCGGGCGGGAGTCGTTGCGGCGACCATCAATTCGGGGAATGTCACCGAGTGGGACGACATTCACGCACGCGTGGCGTCCGGTGACGTCGACGTGCTGCTGGTCAGCCCGGAGCGGTTGAACAATCCGGACTTCCGGGATTCGGTGCTGCCCAAGCTGGCCGCCGACGCGGGGCTGGTCGTGATCGACGAGGCGCACTGCGTCTCCGACTGGGGGCATGACTTCCGGCCCGACTATCGCCGCATCCGCACGCTCATCGCCGATCTCGGGTCCGACGTGCCGGTCCTGGCCACCACGGCCACCGCCAACGACCGGGTGGTGACCGATGTCGCCACCCAGATCGGCACGGACACCCTGGTTTTGCGCGGCAGCCTGGACCGCGAGTCCCTGCACCTGTCGGTGGTCCGCATCGCGGACGCCGTCGAGCGCACCGCCTGGCTGAGCAAGCGCCTGCACGAGCTGCCCGGCTCGGGCATCGTCTACACGCTGACCGTGGCCGCCGCCCACGACCTCGCCGACGTGCTGAACTCCCACGGCCACACCGTCGCCGCCTACACCGGGCAGACCGACCCCACCGAACGCGAGCACCTCGAAGTCGCGCTGCTGAACAACGAGGTGAAGGCGCTCATCGCCACCTCGGCCCTCGGAATGGGTTTCGACAAGCCCGATCTCGGCTTCGTCGTGCACCTGGGCGCACCCTCCTCCCCCATTTCCTACTACCAGCAGGTCGGTCGTGCCGGACGCGGCACCGAACGCGCCGAGGTGGTGTTGCTGCCCGGTCGCGAGGACCGTCAGATCTGGAGCTATTTCGCCTCGGTCGCCTTCCCTCGCGAGCACATCGTGCGCTCGGTGCTCGCCGCCCTGGACACCGATCGCCCGCTGTCCACCGCCGCCCTCGAACCGCTGGTGGAGCTCAACCGCTCCCGCCTCGAAATGGTGCTCAAGGTCCTCGATGTGGACGGCGCGGTGCACCGGGTGCGCGGCGGCTGGCTCGGCACCGGCGAGCCCTGGACCTACGACACCGAACGCTACGAACGCCTCAGCGTCGCCCGCGAGGCCGAACAGCAGGCCATGATCGACTACGAGGCCACCACCGGCTGCCGAATGACGTTCCTGCGCAGCCAACTCGACGATCCCGGCCTCGCCCTCGGCACCCACTGCGGCCGCTGCGACAACTGCACCGGCACCCGCCAGGACACCACGATCGACCAGACCGCCCTCGCCGAGATCCGCACCCGCCTCGACCGCCCCGGCATCGACCTCGCGCCCCGCAAACAGTGGCCCACCGGCCTGGCCAAACTCGGAATCTCCTTGTCCGGCAAGATCTCCGACGGCCCCGAGACCGGCCGCGTGCTGGGTCGTCTCAGCGACCTCGGCTGGGGTCAGCGCCTGCGCCCGCTGCTCGACGGCCCCGACGCTCCGATCCCGGACGAGGTCTTCCGTTTCTGCACAACGGTGCTGCGCGAATGGGATTGGGCCCAGCGGCCCACCGCGGTGCTGGCCCTGGAATCCGGCAACCGCCCGATCCTGACACGCTCCCTCGCCGCCCGCCTCGCCGAGGTCGGCCGCCTCCAGGATCTCGGCGTCCTGCACCTGCGCCCCGACCTCCCGCCGGTCTCCGCCGCCAACTCCGCGCACCGCGTCGCGGCGCTCCACAATGCCTGGGAGACACCGGATCTCAGCGCCGTCGACGGCCCGATCCTGCTGGTCGACGCCCTCACCGACACCGGCTGGACCTTCACCATGGCCGCCCGCACCCTGCGCGCCGCCGGAGCCGACGCCGTTCTCCCCTTCGCACTCGCCACCCCGTCCTGACAATCGAGGTACTGTCGGGGGCAGGAGGGAGTTGCCATGAGTGACAAGGGGAAAGAGGAATCGGATCCGCGGGCGCGGTGGCGCGCCCTGCCGCCGGAGCCGACGGAGTGGGTCGAGGAGACCGACCGCGACGCCGCGGCGGTGGACTACGGGTCCAACTACGATCCGTTCCGGGATGCGTCCCAGTACGGAATGGGGTAACCCGGAAGCGCTCAGGCTTCCGCGGTCGGTTTGCGGTTCTTGAGATCGTCGATGGCATCGACGTAGCGCAGCATCAGTCGCGCGAAGTCGAGCCGATCAGCCTCCGACCACTGGGCGGTGATGTATTCGAACGCCGCGCGCTGCTGTTTGCGGAAGCGGGCCATGAACTCCACCCCTTCGGGGCTGAGTTCGAGCACCGCGCGGCGACCGTCGAGCTGTGAAGGCACCCGGCGCAGATAACCCGCTTTGATGCTGTCGGTTGCCAGTCGCATGGTCACCGACAG